>JBCCYR010000537.1:0-1517 GCA_039189355.1 Pseudomonadota bacterium | reverse complement strand
ACAGAAACAGGCGCCCACCCCGCCTTACTGTGTGGCTGGCAAACTCAAACAATGCTTCTGTTACCTTCCAGGGAGTGATGTGGATTACATTGAAGCACAGGATGACATCATGTTTTTGCGGATCATCTTTGAAGGAGCCTGGGCTAGTCACATCAAGCAACTGCGCGTGTTTCACATTTGAAACTGCCGTTTCCGCAATCCATGCATCAATGCTTTCAAGGTTCTCTGCTACTGCATCGGTAGGTTGAATGATCAGTTCTGGAAATTCTTGCGCCAATGCAACCGCGTGCTGACCGGTGCCACTTCCGATTTCCAGCACCTGAAGTTTCTCATTTCCCAGTAGTTCCCTGAATTTAGCAGTGAGGGGAGCAATGTTGCGGCGGAAGGATGGTGAATCTTTTTTGCGATCGTGCATGTTTACAACCCTTGGTGGGCAAGTTTGACTATTGGCTCTCTGGTGCTGCTGGCGTTATGAAACATTGTGGAGGAAATTTCGATGACAACCCAATTGGTAATGAACGCTCAGGAAGTCAGTGCCTACATTTCTGAAGTATTTCCGCAAGCAGATCAATATGGTTTCTCCGTAGAGCATCTTGAACCCGGAAAAATATCCGTGACGATGAAAGTAACCGACAATCACTTGCGTCCCGGGGGAACCGTTTCTGGTCCTTCCATGTTTGCCCTTGCCGATTGTGCGACTTATCTGATGGTGTTGTCTCATATCGGAAAAGTAGCGCTGGCGGTAACGACGAACCTCAACATCAATTTTCTGTCCAAACCGCAGGGTGATCTGGTCGCGCACGCCAATCTGCTGAAATTCGGCAAACGGCTTGCGGTTTGTGATGTTTCGATCCATGCCGTTGAAAATGGCAATCTGGTAGCCCACGCAACTGCTACCTATTCCATCCCGCCAAAGCGTTGAGTGGGTAAAACGATCCGGGCGGCAATTTTTCCTGATTGCATTTTTCCGGTGCTCTCCTAATGTGTTTTCAATTGAGGAGATACAGAATGGACTTGGCTTTTAGCGATCAGGAAAATGAATTCCGTGCAGAAGTGCGGCAATTTCTTGAAGAAAAACTTCCGGCAAGAATTTCAGGCAAGGTAAAACTTGGCAAACGGCTTAACCGCGATGACATGGTGGAATGGCATGCAATCCTGAACGCAAAGGGCTGGCTGGCGCCCAACTGGCCTGAAGAATGGGGCGGAACCGGCTGGACTGCGGTTCAAAAACATATCTTTGATGAAGAATGCTGGGCGGCAGGTGCACCGCGCACGGTTCCGTTTGGCCTAAACATGCTGGCTCCGGTTCTGCTTAAGTTCGGAAGCGAGGAGCAGAAAGCGCATTATCTGCCGCGCATACTTGATGGAACCGACTGGTGGTGTCAGGGTTATTCTGAGCCAGGATCAGGCTCTGACCTCGCCTCGTTGAAAACCGAGGCAGTGCGCGATGGCGATGAGAGGGTGATCAACGGGCAGAAGACGTGGACCACGCTGGGCCATATCGCCGACCACATCTT
>JBCCYR010000536.1:0-1522 GCA_039189355.1 Pseudomonadota bacterium | reverse complement strand
TGCGAAAACATCCCCTGACTACACAGCAATCAAGGTCAAACAAAACGCCGCCTGGGGTGCCGGTGAATATGCAAAGGTCGGAGTCACACTCCAGATTACAGGCGAAGAACTTGCCGAGGCTCTTGACCTCGAGTTCGGTTCGAGTGTCCTTGACGTCGCTGCCGGCAATGGCAATGCGACACTTGCATTCGCCAGGCGTTTTCATGACGTGACTTCAACGGATTATGTTGCTTCATTGCTTGAAGCAGGCAAACTCCGTGCGAGTGCGGAAGGTCTTTCGGTGGATTATCAGGTTGCTGATGCCGAAAACCTGCCTTTTGAAGCGCAAACCTTTGAAGCAGCGGTCTCAACCTTTGGGATCATGTTTACACCGAACCAGAAACAATCCGCATCAGAACTGCAGCGCGTGGTTCGCAGTGGTGGCAAAATCGGCATGGCCAACTGGACCCCCGAAAGTTTCATAGGCCAACTGTTCAAGACAATTGGTCAACATGTTCCGCCGCCTGCTGGCGTCCAGTCGCCCGCTCTGTGGGGTTCCCGCGAATGGATTGAACAGAATTTCACTGCAGCCGGCGAGATTACATCATTCAGGTTGAAAAACTTCATGTTCAGATATCAGTCAGCAGAGCATTTTCTCGAATATTTCCGTACATTTTACGGGCCCATGCAGAAAGCTTTCGATGCTCTGGATGATGCTGGCAGACTGGAACTGCAGAAGGATGTAATTAGCCTGGCGAGAAAATTCGATGTTTCCATCGGTGACACACTACGCATCCCTTCTGAATATGCAGAAATTGTTATTACCAAGAATTAAAAGGCTCCTTCCGCGCCCTCGCTCCATCTTGTTTCGAGTAAGGAGTGGGGGCAGTGAAGGTCTTAAAATACTGACACAATTACACATTCACTTGAAACCTGGAGCGTGCTGATTGTAATGTCGGGTTTGAACATAACTCCATTTATCTTTTGCCCAGCACGGTTGCTAGCGATGACAGAACAATCACTTTATGAAAAGTACGGCGGCTTCTCGCAAGTCAGCAAGATTGTATTGGCTTTCTATGATACGCTTTTGGACGATGATGACATTGGCCCCTTCTTTGATGATGTTGACATGTCCCGGATGGTTGACCACCAAACCAAGTTCATTGCCTCTCTCCTGGGTGGGCCGGCTGCATACACTGACAATCAGCTAAGACAGCTTCATTCTCACCTGGATATAAAGCATGAACATTTTGATCAGCTGGAGATTGTTTTGCGGGACACGCTTACGGACCACGGGGTCGCTGCAGAAGATGTTGAAACCGTTGCTGCTGAATTTGCAAAACGACGCGATCTGATAGTGCTGTAACCATGTCTATTGAAGCAATCAATGAACAACTGCTCAGGGCAATCGGTGTAGGCGTTGCACTGCTCGACCGTCAGTCTTTGCGGTTCGGATTTTTCAACGGTGATCTTTACGTCGGCGAACCGGTATTCACCGATTGGGCGATCGAGCACGACATGTGCATCTGGCATTTGCACGGCA
>JBCCYR010000535.1:0-1604 GCA_039189355.1 Pseudomonadota bacterium | reverse complement strand
TCGGCACTTGCGCTTGTGCACCAGCGCTTCTCAACCAACACATTTCCATCCTGGAAACTGGCTCATCCATATCGGATGGTTGCTCACAATGGTGAAATCAACACAGTACGCGGCAACAACAATTGGATGGCTGCGCGTCAGGCAACGCTTGCATCGCCTGAATTTGGCGATGACATTAAGAAGCTCTGGCCGATTTCTGCGCCCGGTCAATCCGATACTGCTTGCTTCGACAATGCATTGGAGCTGCTTTATCAAGGCGGATATTCGCTTTGCCACGCCATGATGATGCTCATTCCAGAGGCTTGGGCCGGTAACCCGCTTATGGGTGAAGAACGTCGCGCCTTTTACGAATATCATGCGGCAATGATGGAACCGTGGGATGGCCCTGCGGCTGTTGCATTTACCGACGGCACACAAATCGGTGCGACGCTTGATCGCAACGGTCTACGCCCAGCACGCTACTTTGTGCTCGATGATGATACTGTGGTGCTTGCTTCTGAGGCGGGTACGCTGCCATTTGACGAAAGCAAAGTTGTTACTAAGTGGCGCCTTCAGCCCGGTAAAATGCTGCTGATCGATCTGGAGCAAGGTAAAATCATTTCCGACGAGGAAATCAAAGCCGAGCTGTCTTCAGCTATGCCTTATGACAAGTGGCTTAAGGACACTCAAATTGTTCTCGAGGAGCTAAAAGGCAAAAAGTCATCGTTGCGGAAATATACCGGACAAGATTTGCTCGATGGCCAGCAGGCGTTTGGTTACACGCAGGAAGATATCAAAATTCTACTCACGCCAATGGCAACTACAGGCCAGGAAGCGTTGGGTTCTATGGGCACCGATACGCCTATCTCGGCCATGTCGAGTAAGGCGAAGCTTCTTTACACCTATTTCAAGCAGAACTTTGCTCAGGTTACTAACCCGCCAATTGATCCAATTCGGGAAGAATCGGTTATGAGCCTGATTTCCTTCATTGGACCGCGACCTAATCTTTTTGACCATGCCCATCTGTCCAATGAAAAGCGTTTGGAAGTGCGTCAACCAATCTTGCGTAATTCTGATCTGCAAAAGATACGTGATATCAGCGATATAGGTGATAACCAGTTTGTTTCGCGTGTGCTCGACATCACCTTTAGTGTGGATCGTGGTCCCGATGGTATGAAAGATTGCCTGGACCGCATCTGTGCAAAGGCTGAGAAAGCGGTCCTGGGTGGCGATAATATTATCATTCTTTCTGATCGCCAGTTCAGCGCATCTCGTGTTGCCGTTCCTGCGTTGCTTGCAACGGCCGCCGTCCACCATCATTTGATCGGTAAGGGCTTGCGTACGTCCGTTGGTCTTGTTGTGGAATCAGCAGAGCCGCGTGAGGTGCATCATTTTGCAGCGCTGGCTGGATACGGTGCCGAGGCGATCAATCCATATTTGGCTTTCGAAACTCTGGCTGAAATGCATTCGAAGAAGTTGTTCCCGGCAGAAGTTGATGAAGACGAAATAATTCAGCGCTACATCAAGTCCATTGATAAAGGACTGCTGAAAGTTATGTCGAAAATGGGCATTTCTACATATCAGTCTTATTGCGGTGCGCAGATTTTTGACGCTGTTGGACTGTC
>JBCCYR010000534.1:0-1621 GCA_039189355.1 Pseudomonadota bacterium | reverse complement strand
CAGTCGTTTAATGTCAGTTTCGCCTGAATGGGATGAACCGGTATGCGTTCCAAACGTTAAGGTCCTGACCCTAGGGTTTGCTGCGGAACGATTTAACAAGATATTAGGCAAAGGCACGTGCGGAAGGCTTTGCGTTTCGCCCTCCTGCCAAAACGGCGTTGACCTCGACAAACCCGATTTCCCAGTCGGTAAGAAGCCGGACGAGCTCTCCGTTTTCGATTTCCGTCTTGCAGCCCCAAAGGCTTGTCGTGATGATGCCCAAGCCTGCCAGTGCAGAAGCAGTTGCTGCCTCATTTACAGTCACCGTCAATTGGCCTTCAACCCGCACTGAAAGGGCTTTGCCATCTTTCTTGAAATTCCAACCGGCAGGCCCCATGCCGGCCGGTCCCAGAATAACCTGATGCAGTGCAAGGTCCGCAGGAACTTTTGGTGTTCCCGCTTTTTCAAGATATGCAGGGGAAGCCGCAAGCAAACGTTCGCTTTCACCGATTTTACGTGCCACAAGTGTTGAATCTGCAAGGGCTCCAAAGCGGATAGCTACATCGATTGCCTGATCGATCAGGTCTTGTCTTGAGTCCGTGAGGACAAAGTCAATCTGCAACTCCGGGTGTGCTTCCACAAACTCCGGTATCCGAGGAATGACTTCCCGTACAGCAAAACTCGTCGCACATCCAACTCGCAAACGCCCTTTCAGCGTTCCGTCCCCGCGTGCAAAATGGTTGGCCTCTTCCAAAGCTGCAAGAATAGGATCAATTTTTTCGAGGTAATCCATGCCGACTTCCGTCAGTTTCACGGCATGCGTGCTCCTGACGAACAAGGCAGATCCGAGATCCTTTTCAAGTTTTGAGATTATTCTTGAAACCGAAGGTTGGGACAACCCGATCTCTTTTCCTGCAGCGGTGAAGCTTTCTGTGCGGGCAACACGGGAGAACAAATGTAAGGTGGAGATACTGTCAGTCATTCACTTTTCGAATAGCCATTAGTCATTTGCTGATCCTACCAATCGCAACCTGAATGAGCAATATTGATTTCAGGCAAAGGGAACAACCCCGGATTTGCCTTCGAACATGAAAAGACAAGGAAATCTAAAAAATGTTTGATGATGGATACAACGATTTTTGTTTGCACATTGTTTCGCTCTTCGAGCGTGCCTCCTCCGAAAAACAACTACGTGCTGACACTTATTGTGGCTGTGTCGATCACCTGGAAAAAGCCGTAAGCAATCCCGCTTCACACGGTACGGACGCGGAGCTCCCAGAGCACGCATAACGCAAGAAAACGCATAACTGAAAGGACCTTATGCCATGACTACCCTAACACAAAACCCAAGCAGAGTTGCCCGCATTACACAATCATATAACGAATTGCCAGGCTGGGTTAAATTCTGGATGAACTTCATTCTTGGCCCTGTAAACCTTGCAACCCTCGCTTTCCTCGGAGAGCCAAGCGGTGCACTCATCGCAGCACTTGCCATCGGTGGTATGGTCATGACTGTATCAATCGTGTTTGCAAAAGGCGGATTTACCAAACTGGCTGCAGCAGGACATATCCTTCCATGGGTTCCACTTGTTGGCATGCTGATCTTTGCAAGACCTGAAGGTTCAGACATCTACCAGATCTT
>JBCCYR010000533.1:0-1638 GCA_039189355.1 Pseudomonadota bacterium | reverse complement strand
CCACACCGGCACCGGCCTCGCTTGACTTTACAGACTCTCTGGCTGCTCACGCTCACTCATTGGCTGAAGAACAACGGTCAGCCCTGCCTGAAATGCCTGCACCAAATCTTGCGCCTGAACAAATGCAGGAAGCATATCCGGGTAATGAGAATTTCCAGCCGGCGGGTGGAGAAATCGAAGAAGATACAATTATTGAACCTGGAAGCAGCGGCCCTGATCTCGCTGACCTCGTAAAACAGGCCAGTCAGAGAAGTAAAACGATGGCCAGTCGTGAAGAAGGAGTGTCCGGAACGGATTTCCTTGCTCAGGCAAGAAAAGCGGCTCAAGCTGCAGCCCTTGAAGCGAGCGTGGCTGAGGCAGAAGCAGAGGCTGCAGCAGCCAAGCCACAAAAATCCAAAAATCTGCTTGGTGCACTTCCTTCCCTGATTACCAAACGGAAAAAGGCAATTGTAATCGCTGCCGCTGCCGCGTTGTTGATTGCGATAGCGGTACCACTGGTCAGCAAGTTTGCGTTCAACTCAAATCCGGTTGATGCAACGGAAAATGCTGCAACATCCCAGTATCAAGAACCGCTAGCGTCACTTGCTGAAAATACGGATATCTCCCAAGACCGGGTTTCTCTGGTTAGCGACTTTGTGGAAGAGGAAACAGACGTTTCATATACTGAACCAGAAGTTCAGGAAGCAACCCTTGAATCCCCTGAAGTTTCGACTGAACAGACTGCTTCGATTTCAGCTCCGGTAGAACCTTTGCCGTTTGAATTGTCGAAGATTGACTTTGTTTCCGGTGCATTGAAAGCGGCTGCAGAACAAAATGATCCTGCTGCAGTCTTTGAAATCGGTCGCCGTTTGACCAACGGAATAGGTACTGCGAAAAATCTGGAAGAAGCTGCGAAGTGGTACGAACATGCCGCAAACCTCGGGTTCATTCCGGCCCAATACCTGATTGGTAATTTCAACGAAAAAGGCATCGGTGTCGAACAGGACCGCATATTGGCGGAAGCCTGGTATGAGCAGGCAGCTGAGAGCGGTCACGTTATCGCAATGCACAACCTGGCTGTGCTGAACGCGTCCCCTGATCCTGCGACCGGTAAAAACAATCTCGAAAAATCCTACAAATGGTTTGCCAAGGCAGCTGAACATGGCGTTCGCGACAGTCAGGTAAACCTGGGGATTTTCCTTGCCAAGGGAACGGGTGTTCCGGTTGATCTGGTTGAGTCTTACAAGTGGTTTTCGATTGCTGCGAAATCAGGTGACGCTGATGCAGGACAAAAACGGGATTTCATTGCAGATGCAATGCGTCCCGATCAGTTGGAAGAAGCACGCAAGCGTGTGGAGAACTGGAAACAGATTGAGCCGGACGCAGCAGCAAACGATGTATCTATACCGGACTCCTGGAAAAACGAAGAAGACAAACTCGCCTTGCTGACGGATCAAAACAGCATTGCACAAGCCCAGACACTCCTCACAAAGCTCGGCTTTGACCCAGGCCCGGCAGATGGTGTGATGGGTAAAAAAACCCGGGATGCAATCGCGGCATTTCGTGCCAAGAGCGGCCTTTCCGTGAATGACCATCTTGATATCGAGTTCATGGAAACGTTAAGAGCAGTCTCAATATAAACCTGTTTACGGGGCAATT
>JBCCYR010000532.1:0-1641 GCA_039189355.1 Pseudomonadota bacterium | reverse complement strand
CCCGGTCGACAGTCTGTACTCACCGGTTCGCAAGGTTTCATATAAGATAGACAAGACCCGTGAAGGTCAGGTTCTTGACTATGACAAGCTGACTTTGACAGTTGAAACCGACGGTTCGATCTCTGCAGATGATGCGGTTGCTTATGCAGCACGTATTCTTCAGGATCAGCTTTCAATCTTCGTCAACTTTGACGAGCCTCAGAAAGAGGAAGTACAGGAAGAAGTTGCAGAACTTGCATTCAATCCTGCACTGCTCAAGAAAGTTGATGAGCTGGAGCTTTCCGTGCGTTCGGCAAACTGCCTGAAGAACGACAACATTGTCTATATTGGTGACCTGATCCAGAAGACGGAAGCGGAAATGCTCCGCACACCGAACTTTGGCCGCAAGTCGCTCAACGAAATCAAGGAAGTTCTCGCAGGAATGGGCTTGCATTTGGGAATGGAAATTCCGGCTTGGCCGCCTGAGAACATCGAAGATCTCGCGAAGCGTTATGAGGACCAATACTGATTTTGAATTTCAGCCACCGGAATAGGCCGGGGGCATAACAATCGGGCGGTCTTAAGAGCCAGGCCGTCCATAGAAAAAAAGGGGAGCTATCATGCGCCACCGTAAACAAGGCCGTAAACTCAATCGTACAGCAAGCCATCGCAAGGCGATGTTTGCCAATATGGCAGCTTCGCTGATTGAGCACGAGCAAATCGTTACCACCTTGCCAAAAGCAAAAGAGCTGCGCTCCGTTGCTGACAAACTGATCACTCTTGGCAAGCGTGGAGACCTTCATGCGCGCCGCCAAGCAATTTCCCGCATCCGCAATGTTGAGCAGGTCAAGAAACTGTTTGATGTGCTTGGTCCTCGCTACAAGGAGCGTAACGGCGGCTACACACGTGTGTTGAAAGCCGGTTTCCGCTATGGCGACAATGCACCATTGGCAGTTATCGAACTGGTTGACCGCGATGTTGAAGCCAAGGGCGCTGCAGACCGTGAGCGTATGGAAGCGGAAGAAGTTTTCGAGGAAGCAGCCGCAGAAGCGTGATTGGCTGAACAATTGAATTTTAAAAACGCCCGGTAACCCCGGGCGTTTTTTTGTTTGGGATCACATATTTTTAACAGACCCTTGTGCTTTTTCCCGCGATGAATAACTTCTCCGTAAAGTGTGCGTATACACATGCCGATTGAACGAAAGGCTGGTATGAAAGCCTTCCGCGCCCCAAATATCTGTAAGGAGGAAAAACCATGTTTGAACGAAAGATCGCAGCTTTCCTTTTTGCAGCCCTTGCGCTGGCTGTTGCCGCAAGCCCGGTAAATGCGCAGGACAATTCGAGTGCATTTGGACAGGCGCTGGAAAAACTGCTGCGCGGAAGTGAACAATCAAATGGCAGCTCCGGGGCTTCGGAAATCCGTGTTCCGGAAAGCCAGGCGGAAATACAACTCTCCTTTGCTCCCCTTGTGCGCAAGGTTTCCCAGTCTGTCGTCAACGTGTATGCCGCAAGACGGGCGGTCCCGACTTCGCCCTTTGCAGGTGATCCGTTTTTTGAACGCTTCTTTGGTGGACGTGGATTAAACCGACCCCGTAACCAGAATTCACTTGGTTCCGGCGTTATTGTTTCTGCCGACGGATTGGTGGTTACCAATCATCATGT
>JBCCYR010000531.1:0-1643 GCA_039189355.1 Pseudomonadota bacterium | reverse complement strand
TTCCAGAGATAAGAACGGTTTAAAAGGCCTTTTGGAATTTTCACAAAGTCACTGTCAGCCATGTATTGTCCGCGGTCTGCGAAGGCGAGGCGGGTTGCATCGCCGATCAATCTCCAGCTTTCAAGACTTTCAGGTCCGTATGCCTTTAGGTCGTATGCTTCCAGAAGACCGAGAATCTGGCCAACCGTCAGAGCGCCCGACGAAGGTGGTCCCATTCCACAAACATCGTAATCCCGATAGCGGTAGCAAACAGATTTGCGCTCGATGACTTTGTAACCGGCCAGGTCTTCAAGGGACAGGCGGCCCGGATTGCCGGGTGCGGATTGCACCGTATCGACAATTCGCTTTGCCATTTCGCCGGTATAAAAGAAATCTCTTCCGCCGGTAGCAATGCCGATCAGGGTTTTCGCATATTCCTTGTTCTTGACGATTGTGCCGGGAAACAGGGGAACGCCTTCTTCGCTCAGAAAATATTCACGTGTCGTCTTGTGTCTGAACAGGCTTTCGGCAGAGCGGGAGATGAGTGCATTGAGACGCGGTGAAACTTCAAAGCCCTGTTCGGCGAGCTTGATGGCGGGAGCAATAACCTCCTGCCATTGCAACTGGCCGTATTTGATGTGCAGCTCGTACAGAAGTTGAACTGTCCCGGGCGTACCAACAGACCTGCCTCCAATGACTGCATCAAAAAACGGCATCGGATTGCCGTTTGCGTCAAGGAACATGTCCGGTGTGGCATCATTGGGAGCTGTTTCCCGGCCGTCATATGTTGTGAGCTCTCCTTTGGTCGCATCATAATAGACGAGAAATGCGCCGCCGCCGATGCCCGAAGATTGAGGTTCCACCAACCCAAGCACCATTTGTACGGTTACCAGCGCATCAATCGCATTTCCGCCGTTCTCCAGAATTTGCTGGCCTGCTTCACTCGCATATGGATTGGCTGCAACAACCATCTGGCGTTTCGCCCTTACCAGCTGTTTTTGGGTCGTGCCGGATGAAAACTCTGGCGCAACGGAATCGGCCACGTCCTGTGCAATAGCAGCATTGAGTGCTGTTACAATAAAACCTGCGCTTAAAGCAGCCAGAAACTTGGTCAGATAAATTGAAGGTCGATACATGGTTTGAGCCTGTTTTTGGTATTTTCAAACGTACCGTCTGGATTCCGATTATCAACAGCAGATCGTGTGAATAACAACTTAAAGCGTCAACCCCTTCATCAAATCAATTGCAGAATCTGAAGGGCACTGTTACAAAACTTCCACAATTCGGGCGCAAAGTTTGGGCGATGCCCGTGTTGTACGGTGATTCATTAAAGGCAGGCCGGCATGGCAAACAAATCATCCAGCCCAAAACTCAAGTATCTTGATACGAAAAAAGTCCTTGGAATTCCTGAGGAAAAAGAGGCGAGTGCGTGGCTGATAAGCGCCGTTGAAAACCTTATTGGCATAAGGCGTTACAATGAACTGGTAGAGGATCTTGGGCCTGACTGGCCTGATGCCAATACCATGATCACCCACATGTTTGACCGGCTTAATATCCGGTGGGACGTACAGAATTCCGAAATACTGGAAACCCTGGACGACAAACCCAAGGTCTTTGTGGCCAATCACCCCTATGGTTTGCCTGATGCCTTTGCCCTGTTTGAC
>JBCCYR010000530.1:0-1663 GCA_039189355.1 Pseudomonadota bacterium | reverse complement strand
GCGATGTATATCAGAACAAGATCGCTTTAAAAAGGCGCGACAACCCGCGTCGCATTGACTGCCACTCCTAGTGCATCTTTCAGATTTTGCTGCGCAACTTTCTCGTCCGACTTGAACGCCACAATTATATCACCGCCGTATATATTGGGGTCCGGTGCGTTTCCAGCTCTTATCTCAGCGACATTAAACTTCGCCACAACCTTTTCACCCATATGGTCACGGTACACAAAAACTTTGTCTTCATCAGCTAAAGGCGACAAGCCCCTGGCCTGGGCTACAGCCTGTATCAAGGTGGTTCCTGGCCGTGTAGGATAAACGCCTGGTGTTAAAAACTCACCATCTAAAGTAACCTGCCTTCCAACAGATTCCTTAACCAAAACAGTGACTTCCGGCGACTGTAGATATTGAACACCATAGCGACTTTCAAGCTCCTGTTCAAAACTTGCCACCGTTTTGCTGGCAGCTTCTACCTGGCCTATCAGTGGCATTGATACGCGGCCGCTTGAGTCAATTTGCACCGTTTTATCTAGTTCATCTACCTGAAACACATCAATTTCCAGAATATCGCCGACCAGAAGCAACTGGTCTTGACCATCACGTGAAGTCGCAGGGGCAGGTAATCCGTTCACTACACGCAAACCACTCACGTCAGATGTAGTACTTTTACTCTGGCTGCGGTTCTGGCTTTGGGCAGTGCGGGGAGAAGACGCACCCGAGCTGTTGAGCGCATCAGTCGACGAACCCGTACACGCTGACAGGAAAAACAGCACAATTAGAGCGGCATACAGCTCTTTAATTTTTGTTACATTCATCATTTTCCCAAACCCAAAATGATGGCGTTGATACTTGCATGCGAACTACGACAATAACAACCTCGCAAAAGCATTGCTTAATAGTAGTTTAGGGCCAAATTTCGCCTACTTATGATAACTGTGAACGTTATTTCAATAATTTCGAAAAAAGTTCTTTTACTCCCGACTTTCTTTCGGGCTTTTGAACTTGTGCCTCTCGCCTTACTTTTTCCGGCAACACATCATCATTTATTATCAGCAACGGGTTCTGATGCACAATCTTTTTCATGGCTTCTTTGCCCAACTGTTTCTCAATTTTCTCAGCAGCCTCAGAAAGTCCCGGCGGTCGGCTTTTTATATTGTGCGCATCACTGGCGATAATATCTATCCGGCCTTCGGCCAACATTCGTTCAGACCAATATTTTACCCTGCTGCCAAATTTTCCTGTGATGGAACCTGCTGTTAATTGCATCGGCACTCCCATCTCGTCTAATCGGCATATGACATTATATCCGTCTTCAATCCAGCTTAACCTTTCCGGATGTGTCAGAATGGGAATGTAATCGGCCCTGAGAAGTGAAGATGCAAATTCTACAATTTTCGGCGGCATAACCTGATGTGTGGGCTCAAACAAGAAATATCTCGTGTTGTTCAATGACGGTATGATTCGGTTTGTCAAACCAGAAAGAAGCTTGGGATCAATATGAACATCTGCACCAATAAGCAGTTGAAGAGGTATATTCTGTTTTTCCAATTCATCACTAAGCAATGAAATGGCTGAGGTGATTGTTGATGTGTTATTGGGATACAATCCTGGCTTTACATGAGGGGTACATGCCATGTGGGTTACCCCGTCATCAACCGCCAGTTGC
>JBCCYR010000529.1:0-1672 GCA_039189355.1 Pseudomonadota bacterium | reverse complement strand
GTCCAATCGCCAGGATGGACCTTTTTCTCCATCGCAGCATTCTCGGCCGGCATCCCGAAGGCATCCCAACCCATGGGGTGGAGTACTTCAAAACCTTGCATCCGGCGAAACCGTGCAAGAACGTCGCCCATGGTATAATTCCTGACATGGCCCATATGGATGCGCCCGGACGGGTATGGAAACATTTCCAAGACGTAACTGCGGGGTTTTGTTGAAGCATCATCAGCTTCGAATACCCGTGATTCTGCCCAGCGTTTTTGCCAACGCTGATCGGCCGCCAGAGGATTGAAACGCTGATCGGTCATGACTGCCCCAAAATTTGTCGGTGAATTTTATTCGGTAATCGCGCCACGCCGCAAATCGCGTGCTTTGGTCAGGATAATCTGTTCCAGTTTCTGCGTCGTTGCAGCTTTAACCGGAGCATCCACCCAGGTATTTCCGCCCCGTACCTGGCGTGAAGCGGCGACACGCAAGGCATCAGCGCGCAAATCCTGATCAAGAATTGACACATTCAGCTTCATCCGTTCCCCCGGATTTTGCGGGTTCACATACCAGTCGGTCAGGATCACACCGCCGTTACTGTCTGTCTGCGTAAGCGGCATGAAGGATAGTGTATCCAAGGATGCGCGCCACAAATAGCTGTTCACACCGATAGTTGTAACCTGTGAAGCTGCCAGATCTGCCTGTGGGCGTTCGCGCCCGCCGCAAGCAGTGAGCATTGAAATGGCTGCAACCCCAATCATGATCGATTTGGTAGACGGCAAGCGAGACATGCAAAAACTCCTGGTTATTGACCCTGAAGACCGGAAAAATGGTTACCGGCTCTGGTCAAAATTTCAAATTGTGCGCTCTCTATAATTGCTTTGTCGTCGGGAGCAAGCAGAAGCGCATTTTTTGCTAGTGCAGCGCTGATAGTGAACGGTGGTTGAATGACCAGTATTGTTGGCCCGAGTCGTCACCTGATCATCCGGCGTTCATATTGATTTTGATAGGAGAAATAGGATTATCGGGTATAAAACGTAACCGATGTGCAACATTTAGGGGCTAGTTCAATAAAAACGATGAAATTGATGTCGCGGACTCGTGCAAATGAGTCAAAACTGCTATATCTATTTCATCGAATAAGGGGAATCTTCACCGTCATGCAAAAAAATGGCAGTCATCTGGGGTGGTTAGCAGCGGGACTCGCTGTTTCTGGCCTTGCCATGACGCCGGCTATTGCACAGGTGCTTTCGAACAGTAATGACAGTGTTTCACTTAAGGCTTTGGGTTCCATTGGATCGTTTACGGTTGCAGGCGCTGATCCCAAGCTTGCGGCAAATTTTGAGATAAAAGCGCTACGCGGCAAAAATAACTTCAAGTTTACACCCGTTGGTGGAAATCGGGACGGTGATCGCGATGTCACGGTGGTTGTGCGTCAGCCAAGTGCAAATGCCGTTTCCATTAGAGAAAACATCGCTCTGGCAGCACCTGGTGCACAACAGATTGTTCCGACTAAAATAACACGCACGTCCTATAGCCTGGGTTCTGCCAAAGGCCTGAAGAGTTTTGCCCTTCCAGTTAAACAGTTGAAAGGTAATATTCCTGATTTGTCTGAACTGAGTGTTGGTCAGAAACGGACAGAAACAAAGAAGACAGGAAAGAAGAGTCGTTTCAATACACGATTCTCGCT
>JBCCYR010000528.1:0-1682 GCA_039189355.1 Pseudomonadota bacterium | reverse complement strand
TTTCAGGCGATACCTTGAAAACCTCTTCAATACATGCGACCATTACATCGGGACTGAAGGTGGCAGCATAACACTCGCCATAGCCGACGACGTTACTGTCGGTGGTCAATTTCACGAAAATGAAATAACGCCCGCCCGTATGCGGTGGGGGATTGCCAACAACAAATGTTTTGAGATCAGTGACTTTCATTTTGGGATAACTCCGAAGTAGGCCGGTCGCAACATAGTGTGCGTTGCCCAAAACAAGTCAACAGATTTTCCAAAATGGTAACACTATTCGACCCGGTATCGGTACCGGCTCAAAGTTGAGAGGTTAATCGCGATCTTTTTCACGGTTTTCCAAAGTATTTTCAATAGCACCGACCGGAGGACAAAGAAGACCACTCATGTGTCGTTTTTTTCTCAAGCGCATAAGCACCGGAGAGTTGATCGCGTGGTTTTCGTTGAAGCGCTCACCAGGCATCTTCGATCTGTCACCGGAACTGTTTGAATCATGCTGTTTATGATTTGACATATCTTGGCTCCCTGATATCTGCGTAGGAAAAGAATGTGACCACTTCATGAACAGTCGATCCTGGTTGGATCAAAACGCTGAAAAAGTCACACACACCCAGAAAAATCCATGAGATTGAACAGAAACATGCGCACAATAATTTCGGCAATCATCGCAAACCCCAATTTTGAGAAAGTCGTTATGGCATTGATCGTTTTGAATGCGATCGTGTTGGGACTGGAAACCAGCCCCTGGTGGACGAGCAATTACGGAGCGTTGCTTTCCTACTTGGACAAGGCAATTCTGGCTGTTTTCGTAGCGGAAATCCTGATGCGCCTGATCTCCAATTTTACCGGATTCTGGCGTGACCCATGGCGGATTTTTGATTTTACTGTTGTCGCAATTGCACTGATTCCCGCCACAGGACAACTGGCAATATTGCGAGCGTTCCGTATTCTTCGCGTGCTACGTCTGATTTCCAGTGTTGAAGCAATGCGACGGGTTGTCTCCGGGCTGCTGAATGCCATGCCCGGCATGGCTTCCATTGTGTTTTTGCTGGGCATCGTTTTTTACGTCTTTGCAGTCATTTCGACCAAACTCTTCGGTGGTAGTTTCCCAGAATGGTTTGGCAGTCTTGGAGCATCCGCCTATACACTGTTTCAAATCATGACGCTGGAAAGTTGGTCGATGGGCATTGTACGGCCAGTGATGGAACAGTATCCATTGGCTTGGATCCTTTTTGTCCCATTTATCGTGCTCACCGCCTTTACGGTTCTGAACCTGTTCATTGGTGTTATTGTCGATGCCATGCAGTCTGAACACGAGGCGGAGGCAAAAGCTGAGCGTGACGCAGTTTTCAGTGAAACCGAGTTAATATTGGAAGAGGTTCGTGCGCTGAGAAAGGAAGTTGCAGAGCTGAAATCCAGATGAGTGGAACGGTTTGCGTCTGCATATAACGGCACCCAGAGCACTATCCGTTGCATCGGCTGGGCATTCTTCTCTCCGGCCATTTTAACCAGATTGATAAGGCCACGACCTAGTCGAATACAATCACGTTCTTGACGGCTTTGCCGGAACGAACTTCATCCAACGCCTCATTGATGTCTTCAAGCGCAAAACGACCGGAAATGAGGGACTCGAGCTGATATTGCCCCTTTGAATAAAGATCGAGCAGCTCAGGAATATCTTT
>JBCCYR010000527.1:0-1717 GCA_039189355.1 Pseudomonadota bacterium | reverse complement strand
CGTTGCTCCTGCCGTTGCAGGCGCAACGGCATACGGCCATATCAACATTGTCCGGTAGGCACCGGCTCCCTTGATCAGGCGATCAGCCAGAACGGCAAGAAACAAGGCGGGTACCATCGAGACCAGCGTAACCAAGGTTGAGAAAACAGCGGTTGTCAGGAATGAGGCTCGATAAAACCGGTCGGATAACAGAAACTCAAAATTCCCCAATCCAACAAACTGTGATGACAATCCGAATGGATCAGGAATAAACAGAGATTGCCATATAGCCTGGCCGGCTGGATAGAAGAAAAAGACTGCTGAAATCAGAATTTGCGGAAACACCAAGAGTATTGGCAGCATCCATCCGCGAAATGTAACACGCTTTTCCATACAGCTTCCGATATATTCAAGCCCCGATGGCGGAGGACTGCCCCGCCAACGGTTTATTGATTGGCCGTTTTAGCGGTTGGCTTGCTCAAAGCGACGCAAAAGCTTGTTGCCACGCTCCGCAGCACTGTCCATTGCGGCTTGAGCGGTTTTGTCGCCAGACCAGATTGCTTCCAGTTCCTCGTCGATTATGCCACGAATCTGGTCAAAAGAACCAAGGCGCAATCCTTTTGAGTTGGAGGTCGGCGCATTTGCTGTCATTTGGATGACTGCAATATCAGTTCCTGGATTCTGCTCATAAAATCCGTCAATTCTGGTTTTGTCGCCAGCTGCAGCCGTGATCGGAAGGTATCCAGTGTTCTGATGCCATTTCGCCTGAATGTCTGTCGAGGACAAGAAATTCAGGAACTCGGCAACACCTTTATATTCAGGCGCTTCGTGACCTTGCATCACCCAGAGGGAAGCGCCACCAATAATTGTGTTTTGCGGAGCACCTGCAACACCATCCCAGTAAGGCAATGGTTTAACAGAGAAATCAAACTTCGCCTCTTTCTTGATGCCTGCATATCCAGCGGAGCTTTCAGTGAACAGCGCACATTCCCCAGCCCGAAAATCAGCTCCACCCTCATTCCGGCGGCCCTTGTAGACAAATTTTCCGTCCTTTGCCCAGTCACCTAGGGTTTGAAGATGCTTCACTTGAACAGGGCCGTTCAAGGCAAGCTCTGTATCAAGACCGGAAAAGCCATTGTCTTTCGTTGCAAATGGAACGTTGTGATAAGCGGAAAGATTTTCCAGATGGATCCAGCTTTGCCAGGCTGTAGTCAAAGGGCAAGCATGGCCTGACGCCTTTAGCTTGTCCAGAACAGCACCTACATTTTGCCAAGTGGAAAGGTCGGTTGAAGGATCAATGCCGGCCGCAGTAAGCGCGTCATTGTTGACCCAGAGTACAGGCGTTGACGAGTTGAATGGCAGCGAGAGCATCTCGCCATCGGTCGTGGTGTAGTATCCCTTAACCGACCCGATATAGGCATCCTGATTAAAAGTCGCGCCTGCATCTGACATTACTTCATAGACCGGCTTGATAGCCCCCTTTGCGCCCATCATGGTTGCCGTGCCCACCTCGAAAACCATCAAAATGTGTGGTTGCTCCTGTGCACGGAAGGCGGCAATCCCTGCGTTCAGGGTTTCGGAGTAATTGCCCTTGTGAGAAGCAACGACCTTGTAATCGTTTTGAGAGCCGTTGAACGTCTCAACCTGTTCAGCAACAAGCTCACCCAATCTCCCGGTAAAAGCATGCCAGAAATGCACTTCGGTTTCGGCCATTGCAGCAGTAGAAGAAAACAACATG
>JBCCYR010000526.1:0-1742 GCA_039189355.1 Pseudomonadota bacterium | reverse complement strand
GCTGCCGATGCAACCAATGGTACCGCGGTTGCCAGGATTTTCGAGATGAAAGGCAGACCGCAATTCAATCCCCTTATTTGCCATGTCAACGATATGGCAATGGCACAGGAATACGGTGTCTTTGATCCGGTTTCGGAAAAACTTGCCGAAACCTTCTGGCCCGGGCCACTGACGATAGTCGTACCGCTGTCTGAAGATTCCGGTATCCATCCACTGGTCACGGCCGGACTGAACACCGTTGGTTTGCGGTGTCCTGCTTCTTTGGCCCGACAAGTCATCGACACCTTTGGAAAACCGCTTGCAGCACCCAGTGCGAACCTGTCAGGCAAACTCTCACCAACCACTGCACACCATGTGACGGATCAGTTTCCTGCATCAAACCTGTCAATTATTGACGCCGGCCCATGCGCCGTAGGCCTTGAGTCTACAATCGTGAAAGTTGACACAGGAATGATACATGTGCTTCGGCCCGGCTCCGTTACTTCGGAGATGATAAGAGAAGCCACCGGCCTGCAACCTGTCACTGCAGTTTCCGGCAAGATCGAGGCTCCCGGCATGATGAAAAGCCATTATGCACCCAATGCGACCATGGTTTTGAACTGTACAGAGTGTCCTCAAGATGCTGCCTTGCTGAAATTTGGAAAGACAATGCCCGCCAACAATTCCAGAAACACCTTGAACCTGAGTGACTCAGGCGAACTGGTTGAGGCTGCTGCAAATCTCTACTCGCACATAAAAGAACTTGATGAACACAACCCGGCCTTGATATGCGTTGAGCCCATTCCAATGGAAGGTTTGGGCATTGCCATCAATGACCGGCTGCAACGCGCTGCTGCTCCCAGAGGTAAGACATGAACGAGCAGTTAGTTTCACAGTTTGTAGACATTGTCGGCTTGGGCAATGCCCTTGTTGAGACAGATGACTTGACCCATTACACCCACGAGAACCGGGGGCTGTTTATTGGAAAAACACCTCTGGTACTCAAGCCGGTTTCAGCAGCGGAAGTGTCTGAAGTCGTCAAACTGGCAGCTGAAACGAAAACGCAAATTGTTCCGCAAGGCGGCCACACCGGACATGTTGGCGGTGCTGTACCGGATGAAAGCGGAAGTCAGATTATTGTTTCGCTTGAGCGGATGAACCGGGTTCGGGAAGTTGATCTGGACGGGAACGTCAGTGATTGCGAAGCAGGGTGCATTCTTGAGATCATTCAAAAGCTCGCGGATGAAAATGACAGGCTTTTCCCGCTGGCACTTGGATCGCAAGGCTCCTGCCAGATAGGCGGCAATATTTCCACCAATGCGGGCGGCACAGGCGTTCTTGCTTACGGGAATACGAGACAACTCGTTCTTGGGCTGGAGGTTGTCTTGCCATCCGGTGAAATATGGAACGGACTGCGCCGCCTGAAGAAAGACAATACCGGCTATGATCTCAAAGACCTGTTCATCGGCGCCGAAGGCACGCTCGGCATTGTAACCGCAGCCGTCTTGAAACTGTTTCCCAAACCAAAGGGCAAGGCAGTGGCTTTCTGTGGTCTGGAGACCCCTTCACAAGCTTTGAAACTGTTCAAACGGGCAAATGAAGCTGCCGGAAGCGCGCTGACCGCATTCGAACTGATGGCCAGAAACCCTGTTGAGTTTACCTTTAGGCACATGCCCGGTGTGCGTAATCCATTGTCAGATATTTATCCCTGGCACGCACTGGTTGAAGTTTCCTCGACCCGCTCGGAAGAGGACGCAACATCG
>JBCCYR010000525.1:0-1743 GCA_039189355.1 Pseudomonadota bacterium | reverse complement strand
GCAAAATTCTGCTGACAAGCGATGGTTTTCCAATGAAATACATCAGTACCCGTGGACAAGCACCCGATCTCAACTTCCGTGATGCCCTGCTCACCGGGCTCGCACGGGATGGCGGCCTTTATATTCCTGCTGAATGGCCTACACTCCCTGCAGATGAAATCCGTAGCATGGCAAACCGTTCCTATGCGGAAAATGCCAAGAAAATTCTTACCCCTTTTGTCTCAGGTGAAATTCCCGAGAATGATTTTCACAGAATGATCGACGAAGCATATGCAGGGTTTCATCATCCTGCAGTTGCGCCTCTTGTCCAGATTGACGCGAACCATTGGGTCATGGAACTTTTTCATGGTCCCACCCTTGCGTTCAAGGATGTGGCAATGCAATTGCTTGCCCGGCTGATGGATCATGTGCTGGCTGAACGTAATCAGAAGGCGACGATCGTGGGCGCAACCTCCGGAGATACCGGCGGGGCTGCGATCGAGGCATTCCGGGGCCGTGAGAATACAGACATTTTCATTTTGTTTCCAAAGGGCAAGGTTTCTCCGGTTCAGCAGCGCCAAATGACAACCGTGCCCGATGCCAATGTTCACTGTCTGGCCATTGAAGGTGATTTTGACAACTGTCAGGCATTGGTGAAAGACATGTTCAATCACCATGATTTCCGCGACCGGTTGCAGCTTTCAGGTGTGAATTCGATCAACTGGGGCAGGATCATGGCCCAGATCGTGTATTACTTCACAACAGCAGCCAATCTGGGTGCACCCGACAGAAAAGTGTCCTTCACAGTTCCGACCGGCAACTTTGGTGATATCTTCGCAGGCTACGTTGCAAAACGCATGGGGCTTCCGGTCGAAAATCTCGTGATTGCAACGAACCAGAATGATATTCTTGCAAGAACCATAGCGACCTCAAGGTACGAAACCGCTACAACAACCCCGACCATTTCACCTTCCATGGATATTCAGGTCTCATCCAATTTTGAGCGTCTTTTGTTCGATGCATGTGACCGCAATTCGGATACAATCCGCAACCAGATGGCCAGTTTAAAGCAATCGGGCAGTTTTGAAGTCTCACCTGAAACCATGAACACCATTGCTGATGAATTTTCAGCGGGCGCATGTGATGAGGCTTCAACCAAAAAGCAGATGCTTTCTACCCTGGAAAAGGCAGGATATCTGAGTGATCCGCATACGGCAGTTGGACTTAATGTTGCTGAACAATACCTTTCAGATGACACAGTAATGGTCACACTTGCAACCGCACACCCGGCCAAGTTTCCTGTCGCGGTAGAGGAGGCAACAGGCATTTATCCCGACTTGCCGCTGCGCATGGGCGATATGATGCAGCGTCAGGAACGGTTTGAAACACTGCCAAATGACGTTAGCAAAATCGAAGCTTACATAGAGTCAAATTCAAGAGCGACAAAAGTATCGTAATTGTGTTCGTGACAAGTACACAACATAGCATTATGTTCTCCTGATGAGTGTAAATGTATCAAAACTTGACAATGGCCTTACCGTTGTCACGGAATCCATGCCTCACCTTGAAAGTGCGGCATTGGGAGTATGGGTAAAAGCCGGTTCGCGCAACGAAAATGAAAACCAGCATGGCATTGCCCATTTGCTGGAGCACATGGCTTTCAAGGGCACCAAAACGCGCTCCGCGTTACAGATCGCAGAAGAAATTGAAAATGTGGGCGGCGAATTGAACGCGGCAACCAGTGTTGAAACCACGGCCTACTAT
>JBCCYR010000524.1:0-1747 GCA_039189355.1 Pseudomonadota bacterium | reverse complement strand
TTGATTTTCTGACCGTCGGTCGCCCAAATGCGACCATCGTACGTGATGTTATCAAAGAGTTTGAGGAAGAAGCAGCAGACGGTTGGGCCTGTTGGGCCTTTTCAAATCATGATGTGCAACGTCACTCCAGCCGCTGGACCAACGGTGTCAGCGATAGCGAATCATTGTTGAAAATGGCTTTGACATTGATCCTTTCCTTGCGAGGATCGGTCTGCCTTTACCAAGGTGAAGAGCTTGGATTGGATGAAGCGGATGTTCCGCTCGAAGCGATGCAGGACCCTTATGGCATTCGCTTCTGGCCGAAATTCAAGGGGCGCGATGGTTGCAGGACTCCAATGATTTGGAACCACAATGGCCTTAATGGCGGATTCTCAGATGGGAAACCATGGTTGCCAATTCCAGACAATCACATTCAAGCTGCGGTTGATCGACAAGAAGGAAGCGCAGATAGCGTGCTGTCCCACTATCGAGCCGCATTGGCCTTCCGCGCGAAATATTTAGAATTTGCAAAAGGAACCATTCGATTTATCGGCAATGATAAAGACGTGCTTGTCCTTGAACGTGCACATGCCGGTTCAACCATGTTCGTTGCGATCAACCTAAGTGAACACGCAAAATCTATTGAAGCTTGTTCTTCCGATTTCCAACAACTCACATCGCCTGGCGCGACAGGCAAAAATGAACTTGGTAAGATCAATCTACCGCCATTCGGTAGCTACTTTGCCAGAAAGCAATTGAAAGATGGAGGCGCCTCATGACCGCGTTGAAGCTCACAGATATCCGTAAATCCTATGGCAGTACGGAAGTCATCCACGGCGTTGATCTGGAAATCGATCAGGGACAATTCATCGTTTTCGTTGGACCATCGGGATGCGGGAA
Organism: Pseudomonadota bacterium; assembly: GCA_039189355.1. Taxonomy (GTDB): domain Bacteria; phylum Pseudomonadota; class Alphaproteobacteria; order Rhizobiales; family Rhizobiaceae; genus JAALLB01. The sequence goes on along the minus strand of JBCCYR010000524.1, from coordinate 868 downwards.
ATCGACACTATTGCGCATGATTGCCGGCCTTGAGTCGATCACTGATGGCGATATGCAAATAGATGGACAACGGGTGAACGATGTACCGCCATCTATGCGCGGAATCGCTATGGTGTTCCAGACCTATGCGCTCTATCCGCATATGACGGTTTACGATAATATGTCGTTCGGCTTGAAGATTGCGAAAGCGCCGAAAGAAGAAGTTGATCGCCGCGTGCGAGAGGCGGCCGCCATCTTGCAGCTTGAGCCATACCTGGATCGCCTGCCAAAGGCATTGTCGGGTGGACAACGTCAGCGTGTTGCAATTGGCCGCGCGATCTGCCGTGATCCTAAAGTGTTTCTTTTCGATGAACCGCTGTCCAACCTTGATGCAGCGTTGCGTGTTGCCACACGCATTGAGATTGCCAAACTAAAGGAAAGCCTACCGGAATCCACTATGATTTATGTAACCCACGATCAGGTGGAAGCCATGACTTTGGCTGACCGTATCGTGGTCTTGTCTGCTGGTTACATTGAACAGGTCGGAGCGCCGATTGAGCTTTATGAAAAGCCGGCTAATTTGTTTGTTGCCCAGTTTATTGGATCACCTGCGATGAATATCGTCGAAGGCAAAATTACGAAAACTGGCAAGGCGACGACTGTTGAACTGGCAACGGGTGGTAAGGTCAGCCTGCCGATCAAAACTGAAGCGAGCAAGAATGGCGAAGCTGTGCATGTGGGTTTCAGACCCGAAGATATGGCGATAGCAACCGGAAAAGACAGCCTGCTCGAAGGTGAGATAACATTGGTTGAGTCGCTTGGCGAAGTGACCAGCCTTTATGTTCAAGTGGCTGGTGCTGAGGCGCCTGTTGTAGCAAAAATTCCAGGT
>JBCCYR010000523.1:0-1757 GCA_039189355.1 Pseudomonadota bacterium | reverse complement strand
TGCCAAAGCCCGTGCGCGAGATGGCAGGCGGGACGTACGCTAAACTCTGTTCCCTCCATTTACTATGATCCAATAAACGCTGGCGCGCTGTTGTTTGCTTTGTCTCCATGAGAGACGCCTGCGCGGGGGTTGAACACGGCTTATTCTCGAAAGACCAGGTTGAAGGCTTCAACCGACTATTTGATCGAAATCAGAGAAGCTAAATCATCCAACCCACTCAGAAAAATGGTATGTGATGTTGGAATATTGAGTAAATAAGTCATTGTTTTTGCGCATACAGCCTTTCTAGGAATTTGTCGCTGTTGCTATCATAAATCAGCTCCGATAGCGTCACATCATCCAGTGTATTGCACAATTGGAACCATCTTTCAGATGACAACCAGGAACAGACTATCTGAAGCTGATCTGCAGCAACGCGGGCTGGACCTGGCGGCTACCGATGATCACAATTTGACTCATGACTGCGGCCGCAGGAACACGTTGAGAAGCGTGGGGGCCTTTTCGAGATTTGTTGGAACAGGGGGCATTATTGGATTGTCGGCAATCACTTCCACCCGGCCGTCACAGGCTCAGGTGTTTCCGCCATTGCCGTTCTCAACAGCCGTTTAATGACAGTTTTGCCGACGGGTGAGGGTACACTGGTTTTACATCGTTCCACACCAATCCATAAAGCCCATGCGGACTTCGACCAGCCGCATCTGGAACTGCAGGCGCTTGATGCCGGAATAGCGGTTCACAACCGCATTTCAGGAGCGATCGGGTTTTTGCCCGGAACAAATGAAAGCACGGATGCTGCATTCGACGGCGAAACCAGGGTATCGACAATCGGGGATCAGGCCCTGGACGATCTGGAGCGAGCCGGGCTCTTCAACCGGATCCGCCATCCATTTCCGCTTCCCGTAACATTTGCCAAGTCTCACCGGTATGTTTCACAGGTCTATCAGTTCGGCGCAAGAACAGTCGAACTGCAGTGTCCCATACCGGAAATTCTGGAGGCCCTCCAAGCAACCCTTGGCCCATTATTGAAGCAGCCATCAGTTGAACAGGATGGAGACGTGATCTCGCTGCAGTTTCACGGTGACGGTTTTGGAGTCTTTGCAAACGGCAAGCCAGTCTTTGGTCAGTGTGACTTTGCCTATGCCCGTCATTTTGTAATGCGTGAAATCGCAATCTCTCTTGCCGGCAGAAAAGAGGTTTCCGCCACCTTTCATGCCGGCGCGGCTGGCACCAGTGACAGGGCGTTCATTTTTGCTGCGGACAGCGGAAGCGGAAAGAGCACTCTGACGGCGGCCCTGTGCGCCAATGGTTTTGTTTACCACAACGACGATCAGGTCGCACTTGTTGGCGGGGAGGGGCGTATTTCCTCCTTCCCCACACGCATTGGCCTGAAACAGGGAAGCTGGTCGGTGGTTGAAATGGACGCATACAATATTGATGCAATCGAACCCACGTTTCTCGGGGAAGGTTATGCCAAACTGGTACTGCCCGAGATTGTGGGTGAGCCGGAAATCCGTCCCGAAATCGCTGCCTTTGTCTTTCCCGCCTTTTCGACCGACGGGCCATTTGAACTGACAAGAATATCTGGTCTGGAGGCAATGCAACGACTGATCACCTGCGGTGCACGGCTGGCAGGTCGATATCCGACAATCCGGCCTTTGGCACAAACGATGGCAAAAGTGCCCGCCTACGCGCTGGGCTACAGCAACACCGTACAAGCGATGGATGCCGTTTCAGACCTTTTGGCCAGATCGTAAATC
>JBCCYR010000522.1:0-1759 GCA_039189355.1 Pseudomonadota bacterium | reverse complement strand
TCATCTGACAATCCAAAAACAGAGTCAGGTGATGCTTATCTCAATCTTCTCAATAAGATCTCCGAGGTGCCTCCTGATTACCGCAACAAGTTCAAAGGCTTTTCGCAGTGTAGCATTGCTGTATTGTCAGAACTTACCGGTCTTGCTGAGCATTCTGCTGCCCGCGCAAAGGAGCGTCAGTTTTCCGAACCTGGCATATGGTCAGGTAACAGTGAAGAACTTGAGGTTTTCCGGTCTTTTCTAAAAGAGCAGGGCATTACGTCACAAAAGGGGGGGCGTTTTTTAACCCTGTCATTCGGCTTTGACAAAGTAGACCGTATGCAGGAGATACGTTCCAAACATCGCTCCGGCGAACAGGTTCGGTTCTGCGTTGCACTTGGCGATGCACCAAACGATGTTGCCATGCTCAGAGCTGCTGATATTGGCATTATCATTCCCAACCCTTCTCATAACGGGATTGAAGAATTGGCCGCTGAAAGACATGGAAAAATCATGCGTGCTTCACGCCCGGGACCGCAGGGGTGGAATGAAGCAGTGCTTTATGTGTTAGATAAGGCAAATAAAGGGGAGTAAATTGGCTGATTTTCAACAGAATGGCAGTGTAGCGACATTACACAATCTTACCAGGATTCCTCTGGAAGTCATGGAACACCAATTGCGCGCCTTTTCGTCAACGCGCAAGATTTCTCTAATTCTTCCTTCCCTGTTTTCGGAACTGGAAGGGCCTGCGTTGTCCGGCATTCTGGATGAACTTTCCGGCGCAGATTATATCAATCACATCATAATAGGACTGGATCGGGCAAATGAAGAGCAGTTCAATTATGCCAAGGACTATTTTTCGAGGCTTCCTCAAACCCATGACATTCTATGGAATGACGGGCCGCGGCTAAAAGCCATTCATGATCAACTGGAACATGCAGGCCTTGCGCCCAAGGAAGCTGGCAAAGGCCGCAATGTCTGGTATTGCATCGGATATGCTCTCGCATCGCGAAACTCCGATGTGGTTGCATTGCATGATTGCGATATCCTGACCTATTCACGCGAAATGCTGGCTCGTCTTGTTTATCCTGTTTGCAATCCGGCATTCCCGTACCAGTTCTGCAAAGGATACTATCCCCGCATTGCAGACGGTAAACTCAATGGCCGGGTCTGCCGTTTGTTGGTTTCTCCGCTTCTGATGGCGTTGCAGAAAACATGTGGGCATCATGATTACATTAAATATCTGCAAGGCTTCCGCTATCCGCTTGCAGGCGAATTTGCCATGCGCACAAGCATTTTGCCTGATATCCGCATTCCTTCTGACTGGGGACTGGAAATTGGCGTTCTATCTGAAGTCTGGCGCAATCTTTCATCGCGGTCCGTATGTCAGGTCGATGTATCAGATGCCTATGATCACAAGCATCAGGACCTGTCAAAAGAAGATGCTACCAAAGGTTTGTCACGCATGTCGGTTGATATTTCCAAGGCGCTGTTCCGCAAACTGGCAACAGATGGAACGGTTTTCAACCAGGAAACGTTCAGAACACTAAAAGCCACCTATTACCGCTTGGCGCTTGATCTGATTGAGATGTATCACCATGACGCAACAATGAATGGACTGACGACCGATCGCCACCAAGAAGAAGAAGCCGTGGAGCTTTTTGCCGCGAATATTGTCGAGGCTGGCAACACATTTCTGGAAAACCCGATGGAAACGCCATTCATACCCAACTGGAGTCGTGTCCAGTCCGCCGACCCTGATCTGTTGAGAAACATGTAT
>JBCCYR010000521.1:0-1763 GCA_039189355.1 Pseudomonadota bacterium | reverse complement strand
CACTCCGAGGCATAAAGGACAATGGCTGCAGCATCCTGTCGGGTAACCTCTCCCCGATCGCAAGCTGCAGCAACAGCATAAAGATACGCCCTGGAAGAGTTCATCGCTGTATACATGTCGGCGATTTTGCCCTGCATCAATTGAAAGTTGCCGATTGGTTCTCCGAACTGTTTGCGTTCGTGCATGTAAGGCATGACCTCGTCCAGGCAGGCGTGCATTGTGCCCACACCGATTGCTGACAAAACCACACGTTCATAATCCAGTCCGGACATCAACACATTGACGCCCTTGCCCTCTTCACCAAGAATGTTTTCAAAGGGAACTTCCACATCTTCGAAAATCAGTTCCGCAGTGTTTGATCCGCGCATTCCCAGTTTGTCGAAATGCGGCGAAGTGGAAAAACCCTTCATTTCCTTTTCAATCAGAAAAGCGGTGATCCCTCTTGAGCCTGCCTCCGCATCTGTCTTGGCATAAACAACAAGGGTATCCGCATCCGGCCCATTGGTGATCCAGTATTTGTTTCCGTTCAACACAAAGCGATCATTTTTCTTGTCTGCCTTGAGTTTCATGGAAACAACGTCAGAACCTGCAGTGGGTTCCGACATCGCCAATGCACCCACGTGATCGCCAGACACAAGTCGCGGAAGGTATTTCTGCTTTTGCTCCGGAGTGCCATTCAGCTTGATCTGATTGACACATAGGTTTGAGTGCGCACCGTATGAAAGCGATACAGACGCCGAAGCCCGGGCAATCTCTTCAACCGCAATTGAATGGGCAAGGTATCCCATTCCAGCGCCACCATATTCTTCGTCCACCGTGATGCCCAAGAGACCCATGTCCCCGAACTCTTTCCATAGGTGTGCCGGAAATTCGTTTGTCTTGTCGATTTCTTGTGCAAGGGGCTTGACCTTTTCCTGGGCAAATTTGTGCGTTGCCTCTCTCAAAGCCTCGATATCTTCGCCCAAACCAAAATTCATTGACGCATAAAACATCACACCATCTCCTCTGATATTTCGGTTGTGATGTGCCTGCAACCGACCACAGACATCACCAAATTCACATAAATGTTCTCAATTTCCCGAGCACTCAAACGGCCACCATAACGAAACCACGTATTGACGCCGGTCATCATGGAAATGATCGACATGGCCGTTACAGGAACATCATCCAGATCAAAGACCGCCGAAGCCTGCCCGTCTCGCAAAATCCCCCGCAGCGTTCGCTCATATTGCTGGCGTAGTTTCATCACTTCCGAATAGGATTCCGGCTCGAGGTTTCGTAATTCCATATATGCGATGAACACTTCTTCAGGTTTCCCGATATGATATCGGATGTGAAATCGCGTGAAACTTTCAAGCGCCGCAATCGGTTCTAAAGGCAATTCTGCGTTGCCCAGGGCCTCCAATAGGTCTCTTAAATGGGTAACCATCAAACCTTGAAGGATCGCCTGCTTTGTCGGGAAATGATTGTATAGTGCACCAACCTGCAGGTCACAGGCAGACGCAATCTGCCGCATCGACACAGCCGCATATCCGCGATGCGCAAACAGGGTGAGCGCCTCTTTCAGCACGCGTTTCGCGGTAACCGTACCAATTGATCCTGCGGTTCTTGCCATGGCAACAATCATGAGGCCAAACCGTTTGGAATGCAAGAATTAAATGAACGGTTGTTTATTTAATTCCAATCCACGCCATACACATGTGCGTCGGCGGAAGCAAGAACCCTTTTTTTGCCGGTTCCGGGCCAGGTTTGCAGCGTCAGAT
>JBCCYR010000520.1:0-1777 GCA_039189355.1 Pseudomonadota bacterium | reverse complement strand
GGCGCAGATGACAATCTTGCTATTGAGCGGAAGAGTACCTATCAGACCAAGGTTGAAAACGAAGAGTCCCTCAAGAAGGAATTCAGCCGCGAAAGAACCCGTGGCTTTGTTGTCAAGTGTGATGGCGAACATGCTACCATTGCAGCAACAGTAGATAACAAATCGGAAGCTTCCGAAAACTACTGGACTGTTGGCCAGCTTGTCTCGATCAAGGTCGGCTACAACAGGGTTGTTGGACTTACCTGTAAGGTTGATGCTGCTTCTGAAGACTGGAACCTTGAAGGCGAAAACGAGGTTCATATAAAACTAGAACTTGTTGGTGAAATCGTTCATGGCGAGGAAGGAAACCCGGACAAGTTCAGTTCAGGTATTGCCAACTACCCGCAAATGGGGTGCATCGCTCACAGGATTCGTGCAACAGACCTCGCCACCATCTATAAAAGCGAAGGCGACACCGTTGTTAAGGTTGGTCAACTAACCCAGGACCAGTCCGTTGATGCAAAAATTGAAGTCGACAAGCTGCTGTCCCGCCATTTTGCGGTAGTTGGAACAACCGGTGTTGGTAAATCCACATCTGTAACGCTTATCATGCGCAAGATTATCAAGGCACGCCCCGACATTCGTATCCTGATGCTTGACCCGCACAATGAATTTGCAACCGCATTTCCAAAAGACGCTGTTGTGGTGGACTCATCAAATCTCCTTCTTCCCTTCTGGCTTTTCAAGCTGGACGAGTTTGCCGAAGTGGTTTTCCGCGGACAGGAAGGGTTTGACACCGAAGCGGAAATGCTGCGTGATCTTATTCCGCTTGCGAAAGAGCAGTATAAAATTGACATGGAGAAATCCAGTGGAAGTTCTCTGGTCAAGAAAAAGGCTTCGGGTAAAACAAACCTCACGGCTGACATGCCGGTTCCTTACCGCCTGCAGGATTTGCTGAAGATTATTGACGACCGTCTCGGATTGCTGGAAGGCAAGGCCGACAAACCGTTTCTCAAGTCCCTGATGTATCGTCTTGAAAGTATTTCCAATGATCCGCGGTTCAAATTCATGTTTGACCCAGGGCCAGGCGGTGACATCATGGAATCGATCATGTCCCGGATTTTCAGAGTGCCGCAGGAAGAAAAACCGATTTGCGTTCTGGAAATGTCTGGTCTGCCCACCGAAGTTGTGAATTCGGTCGTGTCCGTTCTTAGCCGAATGGCATTTGATCTTGCAGCAAACAGTGACGGTGCAATCCAGACGCTTGTGGTTTGTGAAGAAGCGCACCGCTACATTCCTGCTGACGAAAAGGCAGGCTTTTGGCCAACCCGTCAGGCGATCGCACGGATTGCGAAAGAGGGACGGAAATACGGTGTATTCCTCTGTATTATTACACAGCGTCCAGGTGAACTTGATCCGACAATCCTGTCCCAGTGTAACACGGTGTTTGCAATGCGTCTGGGTAACGAGCGTGACCAGGAAATCATCCGGGGGGCGGTGACCAATGGTGCGAAAAGTACGATCAGTTTCTTGTCTTCCATTGCCAACCGTGAATGTATCGCTTTTGGTGAGGCGATCCAGACACCCATGCGGATGACGTTTGAAACCATGCGTCCGGAAGATCTCCCTGGCGCCCATATTTACGAACAGCAGAAGAAGGTCAAGGAAGGGCTAACCGTGTCCCTGACAGCGGTGCTTAGACGTATGCGCAAGGAAGACAGAAAAGCTGCGAGTGATGACCCTTATGCCGATAGTGCAGGCGCAACTGCAGCTGACGATCAGGTTGGCGGCAACCAGC
>JBCCYR010000519.1:0-1787 GCA_039189355.1 Pseudomonadota bacterium | reverse complement strand
GGACGGATTGCGCGCAATCAAGTTTGCCGAAGTGGTGATCATTGTTCTGGATGTGACCAAGCCTTTCGAGAAACAGGACCTCCAGATTGCCGATCTTATAATCCGGGAGGGGCGTGCTCCTGTCATTGCCCTTAACAAATGGGATCTCATTGATGACCGGCAGGCAGTCTTGAAAGAACTTTTGCTGCAATCGCAGGAGCATATTTCCCAGATCAAGGGTTTGAAGGTTGTTCCAATCTCTGGCGCTACGGGCGAAAATCTTGACAAGCTCATGGATGCGGTACTTGCAGTTCACAAGGTATGGAACAGGCGCGTTCCGACTGCGCCGTTGAACCGTTGGCTGGAAGATGTCCAGTTTCACCATCCGCCTCCGGCAGTCTCTGGCAGGCGCATCAAACTCAAATATGCAACACAGGTCAAAAGCAGGCCGCCGACATTTGCAATCGCCTGCTCAAGGCCGGAAGCTTTGCCCGAATCTTATACAAGATACCTGGTGAACAGCATCCGCAGAGAGTTTGATCTCGATGCAACGCCAATTCGCATGCACATGCGCAAAGGGGATAACCCTTATGCAAACCGCAAAAAGCGGAAATCGTGAACAGGCCATGCCTGTTTTTGCCACAATTGAATAGCAAAGCAACCGCTCGGCAGACCCGTCGGGGACGCGCGGGTTTTGGAAACGGGGCAAATGTTTCCCTTTTAACGCTCAATTAAGGTTAACCCATTATGTTCGCAAAAGATCGTGGGGATCGATCAGTTCATTTTGAGTGGAGTTTTGTCTTGCGTAGCACTCTTGGGATACCTGCCTCGTTTGCGGGGCGAGCAGCACACGTTACTTTTTGTTTTGGCCTTGCCGTTTCAGCACTTGCACTACAAGCATCACCGACAGCCTATCAGGACATTTCCGACCTGACTGGGGAAAAGAGCAAAACCCGCTGGTTGATGCACATGCAACAGCCGGTTGGCGCGAGTATCGCAAGTTTAGATGTATCCTCTGAAAACAAACCCGGTATCGATCCTGTTATCACGGCAAGCCTGACTTCCGAGATCACGCTTAGTGAAAATGTGAAACACGGTTCTGATCCGGAGACAATAAACCGTTCCATTAAGGGTGGCAGGGTTGTGCAGACAACCGCAAAACAGGCACCAAAGGATTTCTCTGCGGGCTCTGTTCTTGAAAGACACAGTGTCCTGCAGCCACTTGATCCCGGCAAGAATCTTGCCTTGAGTTTTGTAAAGCCAAAGCCTGTGGAAGAAGCATTTGAAGTGGCAAACGCCTTTCATGTAACGAAGCCGAAGAAAAGCGCCATTCCCGAGCACCTGCCTGTTGTTGTTGCGAGCCTTGTGAAAAAGTCTGAAAGTTCCATTCTTTCCTATGCTCCTGAAGAGCAGCTTGAATATTCGCCGTTCAGTGCGGTTCTGGTGGAAGAGCAACCTGTCAAAATCCTGCCGAAACTCAACAAGGGTGATCATGCCTGGGCGGATGATCCGCTACCGAAAAACTCGTTTTCAAAGCGCCAGCAACGGTGTCTGGCACAGGGCATTTACTTTGAAGCCCGCGGTGAACCTGTGGAAGGACAGGCGGCTGTGTCACAAGTCATACTCAACCGTGTGAGAAATCCGCATTACCCAAATACGATTTGTGGCGTTGTTTACCAGAACAAACATTGGCACAACCGCTGCCAGTTCTCTTTTGCCTGTGACCGCATCAAGGATCGTGTGAGAAACCGGAAACTGTATGAAATCGCCGAACATGTGGCTGCAGAGACTACGGCAGGCCGCATCTG
>JBCCYR010000518.1:0-1788 GCA_039189355.1 Pseudomonadota bacterium | reverse complement strand
TGTGTTGCGATGCCTGCGTGGTCCGTGCCCGGCTGCCAGAGCGTGTCAAAGCCGCGCATGCGGTGCCAGCGGATCAGGATGTCCTGCAACGTGTTGTTGAAGGCATGGCCCATATGCAGGCTGCCCGTCACGTTGGGTGGCGGGATCATGATGGAAAAGGTATCAGTTTTTGACGCATTCGCGCCTGCCACGAAACACCCGCTGTCCTGCCAGGCATCATAGATGCGTTTTTCAGCCTCGGTCGGGTCGAAGGTCTTTTCAATCGTCATGGATGCATTTCCGGCGCAATCTGAAGGTTCGCCGGTGCTGTACCGAATGTGGGCGCGGAGGAAAAGCGAATAGGGATAAAGCGTCGCATGGGAACGCTGCGGCAGGGCTGCCGACGCGAGACTGTCCTAAGGGAATTACACTCGTTAGGAGAATCATGCCGTGGTGCCATTACACGTGTGGATTGTTAACGTTCGGAAACAATACGCGTAGATGCTTAATTTTTGTTTCGAGCAGGACACGATTTTAGCTATTTTCGCCCGTCATTTAATTAATTTCTTTCATTCGTGTTTTTTATGTGGCAAATCTTTCTTAATGATTTAGTTACCGCTTTAGCCGCGATTCCGGCGATAGTGGATTAATTTGACAAGGTGTGTGGACATGAAAATGAAAGACTTGATTGCTTCGATTACACTGGCAGCATCGGTTTGCGCATTTTCCGCCGCAAATGCGGCATCAGTGGATAACACTCTGGCGTATGACGAATTTCTATATAATGGAAAGAACGTCGCGAACTGGGATGAGTACGAACGCAAGAAAAAGTCCGTACGGTCGAAAAACGGTAAGGCCTTTCTAACCGGGGAGCAAAAGGGCAAGGTAGACGCCGCGATGTCGACTGGTGCTCTTGCCCTGCAGCCGACGTTTAAGCAGGTTGAGATCAGCTTCGACTATAAGGCGAAGAAGGCCAACAAGAAAAACAAGCTGTTTGTGGCTTATACCTATGACATGTCGGCTGACATGTCAGATAAGAGCGCCTGGACAAACGTTGCCAAGCTGAACGGCAAGAAGGGTAGCAAGTCCGCAAGCTTGACGATGGATCTTGCGGACGGCGCGGAAAACATCAAATTCATGGTCTGGACGAAGGTCAAGGGCAAGAAGAAGAATGAAGGCTTCATGCTGAACAACTTCTACGTGATTGGTACACCTCCGCCCACCACGCTGTTTGACAGCGAAGGCCCATATAATCTGCCGGATTACGGCGACGAGTACATCGCTTCGGCGCCACTGCCGGCAGGATTGCCGCTGTTGCTGGCGGGAGTTGGCGGTCTGGCGTACATGCGGAAGCGCGGTCGCAAGTCCTGAGAACAAAACAAATCAAATGAATGCCCGGTGCGAAACCCTCGCGCTGGGTTTTTTCTTTCTGAGGCAAGAGATTTAGAGCGATCGGGGCGTCTTTGGCAGAGGTCTGCTGTCATTCCGCGGTTTGCGGAGTTCATAGTCTGTCGCCCGGGTAGGCACCGGGCCGTGCTTGCCCCAAAACACAGCAGCCTTCAGCCCGCGCGCTTCATGGTTTGCGCCTCTTTGCGCATCGGCTCTGGACACGCGCCATGCTACCGCTAGTGTCCACCTCAGCTGTGTGCAGAAAAGGAGCCAGGTCATGGAAAAATTCGGCAAATCACAACCGGTCGTGCGGGTTGAAGATATTCGTTTTCTGACCGGGCAGGGGCGCTATGTTGACGACATCGCGCCCGAGAATGCGCTCTTTGCTTTCATGTTCCGGTCACCGGTTGCACATGCGAC
>JBCCYR010000517.1:0-1788 GCA_039189355.1 Pseudomonadota bacterium | reverse complement strand
GGTTTTGACATGACAAGCGAAGACAAAATCATTCTCGATTCAGCAAGCACGAATGAAATGCCGCAACTTGCGGAAGTAATGCCGAGAGTCGTCAAGGAATATGGCAAATCCCTCGGCGGGCAATTGAAAGACCTGGTGTCACTCTGCATTGGTGGCAACAAACTCACAATTGACGAATATTACAAAATGAAACTGTTTGACGACGCCACTTATTCCCAGAAGGATAAAAAGGCTTTTGCAGGCTTGATGAAATCACGACGCATCTGGATGGCTGTTTCGGAGCAGAACCCGTGGCATGGTTTCATGGATGACAAATATGCATGCGAAGTCCTGTTGCGCGGGTTCGGCCTTACTGCAACAAAAACACTTGCAATCATTGGTGAAACATATCCTGGTGGTGCACATAACCAAATAGTCGACAAGGAAAGCCTTCAGGGTTTTTTCAGCGAGGCAAAATTTCCGATGTTCGGCAAACCGGTCGATTCAAACCAAAGCCTGGGTTCGGCACGCTTTTTGAAGTTTGATGCCAATTCGAACATGCTGTCGATATCGGGAGACAGGGAAATCAGTGTCGACCAATTGTGGGACGAGATTGCCAATAAGTTTTCCGGAAAATACCTCTTTCAGGAATGTGTTGAATCCCATCCGGTTCTGAAGTCCCTGTGTGGTGAAGGGCTTCCAACCATTCGTATAGTAACCATTGACTATGGAAACGGACCGGAAATCTATCGCACGCTTATAAAGCTAACGGGCAAGGACAATGTTGCAGACAATTTCTGGCGCAAGGGAAACATGCTTGCTCCGATTGAAACAGAATCCGGCAAAATGAAACCTGCACTGACAGGATTCGGGATTGATGGTGAGTTTGTTGCTTCGCATCCTGATACCGGGCAAGCGATTGAAGGTGTTCAGATTCCGCATTGGGAAAATGTCAAGGAAATGGCACTTTCCGTTTCAAAGTTCCTCGATGGTGCAAGGCTGATCGGATTTGACATCGCTGTATCAAAAGACGGGCCCGTTCTGGTTGAAGTCAATACCGGACCTGATTTCGGAATGCTGCAGATCGCCTTTCAGGAAGGTGTTCTGGATGAGAAGATGCAGGCAATGCTTGACGATATCCAGCATACCAAAAAGGACAGAATGCAGACCAACAAGCAGAACTTGCGCAATGAAGCCGCGGTAAACAATCAAAAAATGAAGCAGGCGCTGAGCCTCAAGTCGGCCGCATAATTGCAAATTCAAAGTCTTTGCGTTTAGGGAGGCTTTTTGAAGTCTCCCATTTTTATAAGGGCATCAAGTCGCCAGCCTTTTTCGTATGGGCATAATAAGACCAAAACAGCCGTGCAGCTATTCCCCTGTATGGCGTCCATTTTGATGCGATTGCGCGGGTCTCTTTTTCGTCCGGCCGTTCTTTCATGTTAAAGGCGTGGCGGATGCCTTCCTGTAACGCCAGATCTCCGGCAGGAAAGATGTCTGGATGGCCAGCGCAGAACAGCAGGTAAACTTCTGCAGTCCACGGGCCGATACCGTTTAACGCAGTCATTTCCCCAATTGCGGTTTCTGCCGGTTGTTTGGCAAGACTGTCAATTGATAGTTCACCGGAAAGGATCACTTCGCACAGGCCTGAAAGGGTTTTCTGCTTCGCCCGCGAAAGACCTATTTTGATCCAGGTTTCTTCGCCTTCTTTCAGAAATGTTTCGGGTGTTTGCGGATTGATGTATTCAACAAACCGTCCGTGAATGGCATCTGCAGAAGCGCGGGACACCTGTTGGCCTATGATAATGCGCG
>JBCCYR010000516.1:0-1801 GCA_039189355.1 Pseudomonadota bacterium | reverse complement strand
GTCGTTAAGTCGGTGACGCGGATCGTCAATCAGTTCAATCAGGGGCGCGACATCCTTTGCAGGCCAATTGCGTTCCATCAACTGTGCTCGGGCTGTAGCCGGGTCCGGTGCCTTGCGGATCAGCGCAATCACTTCATCGATATTGGCAACAGCAATTGCAAGACCGACCAAGACATGCGCGCGGATGCGCGCCTTGTTGAGCAGGAACTTGGTGCGGCGGGTAACCACCTCTTCGCGGAAAGCAACAAAGGCTTTCAGCATGTCCATGAGATTAAGCTGTTCGGGCTTGCCACCATTGAGCGCCACAAAGTTGCAGCCAAACGAGGTTTGCAGCGGCGTGAAACGATAAAGCTGGTTGAGCACCACATCCGGCACTGCATCGCGCTTGAGTTCCACAACCACACGATAGCCGTCACGGTCGGACTCATCCCGGATGTCAGAAATGCCCTCAACCCGCTTGTCGCGAACGAGTTCGGCAATTTTCTCGACCATGTTGGCCTTGTTCACCTGATAGGGAATTTCGGTGACAACAAGGGCTTCACGGTCTCCACGCAAAGTTTCGTTGTGCACTTTACCGCGCATCAAGACCGAGCCTCTGCCTGTTTCATAGGCGGAACGAATGCCGGAACGGCCGAGAATCTGTGCGCCCGTGGGGAAATCCGGCCCCGGCAGAACTTCCATAATCTCTGCAAGGCTTATCGCCGGATTATCAATAAGCTTCAAGCAGGCATCAATGACTTCGCCCAGGTTGTGGGGTGGAATGTTGGTTGCCATGCCGACTGCGATACCACCACCACCATTGACCAGCAGATTTGGAAACCGTGTGGGCAAAACGGTCGGTTCCCGCTCTGAACCATCGTAGTTGTCCTTGAAATCAACAGTATCCTTTTCGATGTCGGAAAGAATTTCATGGGCTGCTTTTGCAAGGCGGGCTTCGGTGTAACGGTAGGCGGCAGCCTTGTCGCCATCGATGGAACCAAAATTGCCCTGCCCATCAATCAACGGCAGCCGGAGTGACCAGTCCTGCGCCATGCGAACCATGGAATCATAAATCGCTGAATCACCATGTGGGTGATATTTACCGATGACATCACCGACAATGCGGGCAGATTTCTTGTAGGGTTTGTTCCAGTCATAGCCGTTTTCATGCATGGAATAGAGAATGCGGCGGTGAACAGGTTTCAGCCCGTCGCGTACATCCGGCAAAGCACGCGAAACGATTACACTCATCGCGTAATCAAGGTAAGAGTTTTGCATTTCCTCTATAATCGAAATCGGCTTGATGTCCGAATGATCGCCTCCGTCAGGCGATGAAGAGGAAGGGTTGTTTGTTTCGTCAGACAAGAAAAAACACCTGTTAGAATTTCTTTACGCCAATATAGGCGATTCCTCTGCGGAGACCAAATTTTGCACCATTTTTATGAACCAAAAAAGTTAAATATATCATACAGTTAAAAGTTACCAACAAGTGTTTCGGAATTAATTTTGATGGCAATTGGCCAAACAGCCTGATAAGCAGCAGAAATGGTCGAATTTGACGTACTCCTCAACGCATTCATTACGCTTTTTGTGACGATCGATCCCATCGGTCTGGCCCCGCTATTTCTTGGCCTCACTGACGGCATGACACGCCCACAACGCTATTCAGTCGGCCTTCGGGCCTGCGTCATCGCGTTCTGCCTGCTTGCTGTATTCCTGTTCGCCGGCAATGCAATTCTCGACAAGCTCGGCATTACCATTCACGCCTTCCGTGTGGCTGGTGGCTTGCTGCTCTTCTACATCGCCTTTGAAATGGTTTTTG
>JBCCYR010000515.1:0-1802 GCA_039189355.1 Pseudomonadota bacterium | reverse complement strand
GTCGGACAAGCCATTGCCAAGGATCTGGAACTGCTTCATGACCGCATCGCATCCTTTGACACTGACGAAGCCAAGCGGCGTATAGCTGATTCACTTGGCCGGGCTGTAGACGACATTTACGCTGGTTTCAGCGAACCCATTGCTGCAGCTTCTGTTGCACAGGTTCACAAGGCAACACTGAAACAGTCCGGTGAAACCATTGCCGTTAAGGTAATTCGCCCGGGCATACGCAACCGTTTCAGGAAAGACTTGGATACGTTTTATGCAGCGGCAGAGCTTGCTGAAACGTTCGTTCCTGACGCAAAGCGGCTCAAACCCAATGCGGTCGTGGATACACTCGCTCAATCAGCACGTATAGAAATGGATTTGCGGCTTGAGGCGGCCGCGTTCTCGGAAATGGGAGAGAACACGAAGGATGATCCGGGATTTCGCGTTCCTGCTGTCAACTGGGAACTAACGGGCCGTGACTGCATCACCATGGACTGGGTAGAGGGCATTAAGCTGACCGAAACGGAGGCCCTCAAGGAAGCCGGACACGACCTCGAAACCATTTCTGTCAACCTCATTCAGTCGTTTCTGCGCCATACACTCAGGGACGGTTTCTTCCATGCGGACATGCATCCGGGCAACCTGTTCGTCGCACCGGACAGTGACATTGTTGCTGTTGATCTTGGCATTGCCGGACGGCTTGGCAAAAAGGAACGCCGTTTTCTTGCAGAAATTCTTTATGGGTTTATTACCCGGGATTATCTCAAAGTGGCGCAGGTTCACTTTGATGCAGGCTACGTTCCGGCGCATCATGATGTTGCAAGCTTTGCACAGGCGATACGCGCCATCGGCGAACCGATCCATGGCCAGTCTGCTGAAACGATTTCAATGGCCAAACTGTTGACCCTGCTGTTTGAAGTCACCGATCTTTTCGACATGGAAACCCGGCCGGAACTGATCATGCTGCAAAAAACCATGGTTGTGGTTGAAGGCGTTGCCCGCACACTCGATCCGGCTTTCAACATGTGGAAGACGGCGGAACCGGTGGTGGGGGACTGGATAGCCAAAAATCTCGGCCCTGTTGGCATGTTGGAAGATGCAAAGGAAGGATTGATGGCTGCACGCAGGCTGGTTCACATGCTGCCTGAAATGGCAGAAAAAGCCGAAGCGCTTTCGCTGGACATGGAATCCATGATCAAAAACGGCATGACACTTGATCCTGCAACCACTGAAGCAATCGGCAAGGCAGAAGCGAAAAACAACCGCTGGGGACATCTGGCACTTTGGGTCATTGCGGGACTGGGAACCTACTGGCTGTTTTTGACCTAGTTCTTCCGGTTACACTGGAAGTGCCGTTGTATCCTTGATATCTTCCATCACGAAACTGGCTGACAAATCTGCAATCGGAACTTTTGCGATCAGCCTTTGATAAAAACGGTCATAGGCTTTGACGTCCCGGACCCGAACGCGCAGAACATAGTCGAGTTCGCCACTCATGCGGTGCGCACCGATGATTTCCGGCATGGATGAAACGGCCTTCTTGAATATATCGAGCCATTCAGGATCATGACCCAATGCCCGGATCATAACAAAAACTAGCAGTCCCAAATCAACCGCTTCCGGATCAACAAGGCTGACTTTCTTCCGGATTACTCCATCTGCTTCAAGTTTCTTCAACCGTCGCCAACACGCATTCCTTGAAAGGTGAATGCTGTCAGCAAGCTGGTCAACGCTTGGTGAGGCATCCTGCTGCATATACCTCAATATTTTGAGATCAGTTTCATCCAAATTGCTCATTTACGGGATAATATCCC
>JBCCYR010000514.1:0-1802 GCA_039189355.1 Pseudomonadota bacterium | reverse complement strand
CAGGCGGGAAACAAGCGTCTCGTTTTCTGATGGACGCCCTTCACGCTTGAAATAGCCGCCTGGAATCTTGCCAGCCGCATAGGCTTTTTCAATGTAGTTTACAGTCAGCGGAAAAAAGTCCATGCCGGGTTTTGGTGCCTTGTCTGAAACGACAGCACCCATGACGGTTGTCTCGCCATAGGTAACGACAACGCAAGCGTCTGCCTGACGTGCAACTTTTCCGGTTTCGATTGTAAGTGGACGGCCACCCCAATCGATTTCTATCATATGATGATCAAACATTTCTTGTCCTTATACATGCGTGCGCTCCCCCGAAATCATCGTGGTAAGAGCGCCGGAGTTTTAGCCTGTCTGTAGTGGCTTAACCCAAGGGCAAGACAACGAGGGGTCCAATCTCCATTCGGACCGCTTGCAATCCTGCCCCCCGAGAGGAGCCCTGTATCTCGTTCAAACAGACAAACAGGCGGAAGCTGCATGAACGGAAACGGCGCAGCACCTGATGTGCCACGCCGTTAATTTTAGCGGCGGATGCCGAGACGCGAGATGAGGCTTTTGTAACGTTCCTCATCATTCGCTTTTACATAGTCAAGAAGTCTGCGCCGTTGGGAGACCATTTTCAGAAGACCACGACGTGAGTGGTTGTCTTTCTTGTGGTCCTTGAAATGATCGGTAAGGTTCTTGATGCGTTCTGTGAGAATTGCGACCTGTACGTCCGGTGAACCTGTATCACCTTCTTTGGTTGCATATTCTTTCATGAGCTCAGATTTGCGCTCTTGGGTAATCGACATCGGCTTTTCCTTCTTTTGCGGAGGGTTCTGCAACACTCCTGGTTTGTGCTGTCACCCGCAGCCGGGATGTCGTCCAGCAGGGGTCATAATGAAAGAAACGGGCCAAAAGCCCGTTTCTGCGATGCATATAATGGAATTTTTTCAAGAATACCAGCGTTTTGTTGGTCGGCCAAACTGCCTGGCCTTAATGCATTATAAACCAACCGGCGAAACGTTTCTGCAAACCTCCCGTGATACATCCATATCAAGGTAGGAGGATTCCATGTTCAAGACACTTTCAAACAGTCTCGTTCTGGCCGCAGAGTGCTGGAGCATCCTGATGAAGGACAAGGAAATGCTGGTCTATCCGGCTCTGACTTCTGTGGTCAACATCGCAATACTGTTTATGGCCTTCTTCTACTTCCATGCCATTGGCTTTATGGACGCTGAAGGGCCGGTTGAGTATTCAAGCCAGCAATGGCTTGCAGGTGTGGCACTCACTGTTGTCACTCTGTATGCATGCCACTTCTCTTTCAGTTTCTTTGAATGTGCGCTTGTTGCTTCAGCAATCAAGCGGCTGCGCGGCGAAAACCCCACACTTGGCTACGGGCTTGGCATTGCTTCAAACCGTATTCCGCAGATTGCCGGTTGGTCATTTTATGTGACTGTTTTCGGGATCTTCCTGTCCCTGTTGAAAAGGATGATCAGGATTAGATTGCTGCAAGGATTGATTAGCGGCATTCTCAAATCTGCTTGGAACGTTGCAACGGTATTTGTAATGCCCCTGATTGTGGTTGAAAACTTGGGCTCAACGAATGCGGTCAAGCGATCTGCATCACTGGTTAGAGAGAAATGGGGTGAAGCTGTAACACTGCAAATCGGGTTTGGCTGGCTTTTCACAATCTCAATGGTGCCAGTTGCATTTCTGTTCCTTTTAGGTGCGGGAGCACAGGATTCCAGTGTGGAGACAGTGATCGCTGTTTTGATGGCGGCAGTTGTACTCGGGGCATTTCTTATGCTTATTTTTGCTGCTCT
>JBCCYR010000513.1:0-1805 GCA_039189355.1 Pseudomonadota bacterium | reverse complement strand
CGCTGATTGAGATAATTTGGACAGGCGTACCGATTATCATTCTCATTATTATTGCAGTGCCATCCTTTGATCTTCTGTACCTTGAAGACAAGATGCCCGATGGGCAGGTGAACGAATATGAGGCAGGGATCCAGGCTGCTTCCTTCCCGAACGATTTTGTCGGGACACGCAAGATCACCAAGCATAGGCATCTGGAGCTCTCGCTCGTAGATCAAGATACCGGCGCAGTTACCGCGCTTGGGTCGAAAGATTATGAGGTTGAAGGTTTTGGCGAGGAGGAACTCATCATTACCCTTGCAGATCCGGTTCCCAGTGGTAGTCGCTTGCGCGTTGTCGGCGGACGCAGCCGCGTCGGACAAAAACCGCTATTGGGTCTTTTCGGCAAAGACAAGTCGCAGATTGTCCCTGCCCCGACGGTGACGATCAAGGCCGAAGGGTTCCAGTGGGGGTGGACCTATAGCTACCCTGAACACGAAAATTTTGAGTTTGATGCGCTGATTGCCCCACGGGACACTGTGCCATCGCACCTCTACAGGCTTGCTACAACTAATGACATTGTCGTGCCGGTAGGAGAGACGATCCGCCTGGTAACAACGGCGCGCGACGTTATCCATGCGTGGGCGATCCCTGCGTTCGCGGTCAAAATTGATGCCATTCCAGGGCGTTTGAACGAAACGTGGTTCTATACTGAGCATGAAGGGACCTATTACGGACAGTGCTCTGAAATTTGCGGTATCGACCATGCGTTTATGCCAATCTCGGTTCGAGTCGTCTCGCGGGATGAGTATGAAGCTTGGGTGGACCAACAACTAATCGATAACGGGTTGGAGCCTGCCTTTAGTGGCGCTGATCAACTCGCTGAAGCGGCGCCGAGTGCGCTGGCTGTGAACTAGGAATTTGACGCAATGACCACAACAGCAGACACAGAAAATATTATCACCCAAAGCAAAGAGGGAAATGATCATGCCCACGAGGAGCATGATCATAAACCTGGTTTTTTTGTTCGGTGGTTTTTCTCCACCAACCATAAAGATATCGGTATCCTTTATCTGATCTTCGCCATTTTTGCCGGTGTGGTCGGCGGTGGCATGTCTGGACTGATCCGGGCTGAGCTGGCCAAACCTGAAATCCAGGTTTTGACTGAGTTCACTAGCGAGACAAAGGTGGTCGACAAGATCAACGGCGCCTGTCCCGCCGATGCGGTCGAAGAAGGGGCCAAGTGTGGGGTCACTAGAACTGCCGCTGAGCGGGAAATTTCAGCCAAGAACTTCTACAATGTGCTGATTACCTATCATGGTCTTATCATGATTTTCTTTCTCGTGATGCCGGCTTTGATCGGTGGGTTCGGGAATTTCTTTGTACCCATTATGATCGGCGCGCCGGATATGGCGTTCCCAAGGATGAACAACATCTCCTTCTGGCTTTATGGTGCGTCTGGTACGTTGTTGATGCTTTCACTGTTTGCACCGTCATATGGCGCCGAGCTTGGCTATGGCGGGGGATGGGTGCTTTACCCACCACTTTCGACCTCTACCCCAGGCCCAGCGATGGATTTGTTGATCGTGTCATTGCACCTTGCAGGCGCAAGTTCGATCCTCGGGGCGATCAACTTCATCACAACAATCTTCAACATGCGTGCACCTGGCATGACCTTGCATAAGATGCCTCTTTTTGCTTGGTCTGTTTTGGTCACTTCGTTCCTGTTGGTCCTGTCTTTGCCAGTGCTGGCCGGGGCGATTACCATGCTATTGACGGATCGGATGTTTGACACGGCGTTTTTCGATGCTGCGCAAGGCGGAGACCCT
>JBCCYR010000512.1:0-1816 GCA_039189355.1 Pseudomonadota bacterium | reverse complement strand
GTTTTGTTTCTGGATGAATTCCCCGAGTTTACGCCTCAGGTTCTCGATTCATTGAGGCAGCCGCTTGAAGCGGGGGAAACGTCCATAGCCCGGGCCAATCACCGGATTACCTATCCTTCGCGGATACAGCTGGTTGCAGCGATGAATCCCTGCAGATGCGGTATGGCCGGAGAAGCAGGCCATGCCTGCCGGCGCGGGGATCGCTGTGCCGCAGACTATCAGGCCAGAATTTCCGGGCCGTTGCTCGACCGAATTGACTTGCGTGTTGAAGTACCGGCCGTTTCGGCGTTTGACATGATCGGTAACCGGCCCAGTGAATCGTCTCAAAGTGTGGGCGCCCGTGTTGCAAGGGCAAGGGAAATACAACGCTTGCGGTTTGCAGAAATGGGCCTTTCCAACAAGACAAATGCCGAAGCGTCAGCGTCAATTGCAGAAACCCTGTCTGCACCCGATCAGGCAGGCGAAGCGTTGTTGCGTGAAGCAGCAGAAAGCATGAAGTTCTCGGCCCGTGCCTATCATCGCATCCTTAAAGTGGCGCGGACCATTGCTGATCTGGATGGCCAGGAAGTTGTAGGCCGTATTCACCTTGCAGAGGCCATTGCATATCGAACAGCAGGGGAAAGACTTGCGATTGCTGCCTGAGCAATCAGCCAGTGCGGTGACTGATTTTATTCAGGGAAACGGTTTCTCAACATTATTGTGCTCTCTTTCAGCGGTTGCAAAATACATGTGCCGATTGGATGAAAACAGAGCGCGATCCTTCAACTAGCTGGAAATTGATCCGTGAAATCCAGAAACGCCATTCTGGTGATGACAATGCGCGGGTCACCCCGGCGAATCCTGTTCCATTGGATGCCGGGTTTCCGGTGCCGACTCAAGAAATTGCCAATGAGACGGCCGAACTTCAGTCAACCAACGGTTCTGATGGTTCCAATGCCTTGAATATATGGCTTCTCAGGGCTGTAGCAGGATTTATTGCGGTTTCGGCAGGCGCTCAAATTTTTGTGCAAGGAGAGGTGTTTACAACATACAACATCATGGCAATCCTGATTTTGTGTTGCATTGTGCTCCTTCAAACGTCCTTCAAAGAGGGCAATTCTGTCCTTGCCGATGCCGAAGACCACGAAAGCCTCAAGCAGGAAATCGAGACTTTGCAGGACATGACCTGGGAATTGCGGGAACGGGAAGAACGTTACCGCAGTCTGGCCGAAGCCTTTGGTGACATGATCATGGATCGCAGGCAGGACGGCTCGATCATGTATCTCAACGGTTCCTTTGCGAGTTTCCTCGGCGTTGTCTCCGAGCATCTGCTGGGTAACCCGTTTCCCTGCGAGTTAAAGCATTCCGAAAAGCCTGCAGAGAATGACGGTGAAAACGCAGTCAGTATTGTTAACGTAACGATCGCTGGTGAAGAGAGATGGCTTGCCTGGCTTGATTTGCCCATTCGCAGCGAAGTCACCCATGAAAACCTGATCCGTACGGTTGCCCGCGACATTACGCATGAAAAACGGGTCGAACAAGAGTTGCGTGCTGCAACGCAAAGAGCTGAGTCTGCGAGCAAGGCCAAAACACAGTTTCTGGCAAATGTCAGCCATGAGATGCGAACGCCATTGAACGGGATCCTCGGCATGTCCGGTTTGCTGGCGGACACCAGGCTAAGCCGTGAACAGGAAACCTATGTTAATGCAGTTCACGATTCCGGTATTTCACTGCTTACGCTGATAGAAGATATTCTTGACATGACACTGGTTGAAGCCGGTCGTCTGGAAATTCGCTCGGCACCGATGAATCCTAACAAACTTGTCGAAGATGTCTG
>JBCCYR010000511.1:0-1828 GCA_039189355.1 Pseudomonadota bacterium | reverse complement strand
TCTTGAGGTCCGCCGTCTGGAAATTGAACTGAAACTGGTCGAACTCGGTCTTAATCGCGGTATCGCTCCAGTTTCAAGCTCATCATCTGGCGATGAGATTGCGTCCGTGGGTGAATTGCCTGCAGATTCAACAGCATCGGCAGCTGGCGAGCAAAAGGAAAATATCGAGGTTGCTTCAGCCAAGGAAGAATCCTGGGTTGATGATGGCTGGACTACAGAAGGGCTGCAAGAGTAAGTGATTAAGGTTAAACACCCTGGACCAGATACAAATGAGTTCAGTGTGTGTGCATCGGTAACACACAAACCGTCTGCATCAGGGCAGCAGATTGCATGCCTCACATTTCTCTTTGCGATAATCCTGATCGCAGGAATGACCCATGCCGCATATGCAACGTCAGACGGTGATGATGAAAACAGCGAAGACAACCAATCCAACGGCTTGGTAATTGATCTGACCCCAAGTGGGGACACGTTAGTGGGACAAGGCAATGGCACTCAGTCCTGTCAAATTCTGATCGTCAATCCCGGCATCATAAATCCTAACATCGAAAATACGGAACTGAGTTCCAAAGTGTATGGCGGGCGGGCTGGAGTTGCACAAATCACAACCACAAATGCCTCTTACAGCATCAGCATTGATCAGCCACTCGGTTTCTCAGGCACTCCTGTAGGTGGCAATGACTCCGTTAACATGACTACTTCTTTTTCCGGCAATGGTGCTACCAATTTCTCGGAAAAACCCGGGAATGTACAAACACGCCTTGAAAGCGGAACGACTTTGGTCGAGACACATCTGACTGCGAGGCGGCTTACGGGCGACCCATTCCCGGTTGGTGATTACAGCACGCAACTCAACTTGAGGTGCGAATGATGTTTTCAACACTCCGCAAAAGATACACACTGGCATCAACCATAGCAGCACTGGCTTCTGCGCTTGCAATCAATTCGACTGTGCAGGTTGCACCGGGCACTTCGAGTACCGGCAATGTTCTGTTCGGCGCAAATATTACCAACAACAATGCCTGCGCGATCCTTGTTCGTCGAGAAGGCACCTTGGCAACGAACGTAGCAGGCGACCAGCTCAGCTCACAAAATCCTGGCGGCCAGTCTGGCATTGCAGACATCTTTGCGATTTTCCCTTATGAAATCTCAATCAGCCCGCCTCCGTTCTTTACGTCCCGCCCATCAGGTGGTGATGACGGCGTTGTTTATTCGACATTTTTCTCTGGTCGGGCTCTTAATGCCAATGGCTCAAATTTCGCCATACAATCTGGCACGACACCGGTTCAGTTGAGCAATTTCTTCAGCTTTACAAGGGTGAACGTAGATCTGGTTGCAGACCGCCCCGATCCGTTTCCTGCCGGCAACTACGAGACGTTTGCTACTGTCCGCTGCGAGTAAGAGCTTTTGGTGAAGCTACTATTCTGGAAGTTCTACCTTCTCGAGAACCTGTGACCAGTTCAAAATGCCACCACCAATCTCTTCTTTGACGGTGATGCCCAGTTCCGGAGAAAACCACGCATAATGTGTAAGACCCTTGGGCGCATGTCTCTGCACGGGCATCTTCACTTTCATGGCACGAAAGCGACCCGCTGGAAGATCAAGCGTTTCCATGCGAACAACCTGAACAACACCCCCGCCCGCAGTTACCTTTTCAGTCCCATGATCCAGTGATTTCCACTGGGTAAGCCACTTGTCACCCGGTGCCATCGGAAAGCGGTACCGCTGCTCTACCGGTTTGTAGGTAACCAGTGCACGGTTTTTCGCATCCCGATACCCCTTCAGGCTGAAATCTTCCGTGCTGTAATAGGCATGAGTGGTTTTCTTC
>JBCCYR010000510.1:0-1874 GCA_039189355.1 Pseudomonadota bacterium | reverse complement strand
TCCAAACCCATTCTTGAAGCTGCCAAGCAAAAAGTCGGCTTTGTACCAAACCTGATGGCAACAATGGCAGAATCGCCTGTCATGGTCGAAAGCTACCTCACCCTGATGGCTTTGTTCGACAAATCCGACATGAGCGAAACCGAGCGTCAGGTTATCCTGATGACCAACAACCGCTTGAACGGCTGTACATATTGCATGGCCGCCCATACTGCGGTCTCCAAAATGTCTGGCGTGGATAATGAAGTTATCGAAGCCCTGCGCAATGGCACAGCGATCAACGATCCCAAGCTCGAAGCCTTGCGCACATTCTCGAGCATTGTTCATGAAACACGCGGGCACCCAACACAGGAACAAGTCGAAGCATTCATTGAGGCTGGTTACACCAAAAAAACTGTTCTGGAGGTGATTGTTGGAACAAGCCTGAAAGTGCTTTCCAATTATACCACTCCAATTACTGAGCCAAAGCTGGATGATGCTTTTGTGCCTCTGGCCTGGAGCAAAGACATGGCCTCAGCAGCATAACTGAAGGCAATAAAAGAATTTGGGAAGCGACTGGCCAAACTCGCTTTCTTTTCTACTTATTGTTGCAGCATGCGGTAACGTACATTACCACTTGAATGAGAACGGTCTCCAGATGTATGGAGGCCGTTTTTTACACCTGTATTCTTTGCAGCAATGGCACCAATCAATGAACCCAATCGTTTCGATCAAACACCTGTCGAAAGTCTACAAGAGCGGTCACAAAGCTCTGACATATGTTTCTCTTGATATCCACGAGGGAGAAATATTCGCACTTCTGGGTCCCAATGGTGCAGGCAAGACCACACTGATCTCGGCGATTTGCGGTATCGTATCAACCAGCGATGGTTCGGTTCTTGTTGGTGGTTTTGACGTTGAAAAGGAATTCCGAAAGTCACGTTCATTGATTGGACTGGTACCGCAGGAAACAATGCTCGAACCGTTTGAAACGGTTATCAATACGGTAGGCCTGTCCCGTGGGCTGTTTGGCCTGAAGCCGCATGCGGTATTGATAGAGAGGATACTCAAACAACTGTCGCTATGGGAAAAGCGAAACACCAAGATAAGAGAACTTTCAGGCGGCATGAAACGCCGCGTTCTGATCGCCAAGGCGCTTTCCCATGAACCGCGTGTGCTGTTTCTCGACGAGCCCACGGCCGGTGTTGATGTTGAACTTCGCAAAGACATGTGGAACATCATCCGGGAACTGAAGAAAGAAGGTGTTACCGTCATTTTGACAACGCATTATATCGAGGAAGCTGAAGCAATTGCTGATCGGATTGGCGTGATTACAGACGGCAGAATCATTCTTGCCGAAGACAAGATTTCCCTAATGGAGAGGCTGGGGCAAAAGCAGCTGAAGATCGAACTGAAATCACCCATTACAGAAATTCCCAAGCATTTGGAAAAGTATGAACTCGTGGCAAGCGCTGATCAGATGGCGCTCACCTATTCCTATAATGTCCATGGTGAGCGCACCGGCATCACTTCACTGCTCAACGACCTAAGTAAGTCAAATATTCTGATCAGTGACATTCAGACATTTCAAAGCTCACTGGAAGAAATTTTTGTGGACCTGGTGGAGGCTGGAAAATGAACTTTCAAGCTGTGAAGGCAATTTACATTTTTGAAATGACGCGCACGTTTCGCACGTTGACGCAGAGCATCATTTCACCTGTTCTGTCTACCTCTCTGTATTTTGTAGTGTTCGGATCAGCGATCGGTTCACGCATTCAGGAAGTGGAAGGGGTAAGTTACGGAGCCTTCATTGTTCCGGGACTGATCATGCTTACAGTTCTGACACAAAGCGTATCCAACGCCGCCTTTGGCATATATTTCCCGAAATTCATCGGCAC
>JBCCYR010000509.1:0-1876 GCA_039189355.1 Pseudomonadota bacterium | reverse complement strand
GTTCTATGGCTGGTAACAATGATGACTTCAGCACTTTCATCGCGGAAAATGCCTGCATCCACATCAACGCGACCTCGGGGATCGATAACAATTCGTGTTGGATGTTTCCCTTTACACAATCTTACGGTTAGTTTGGGATCATCTGCATTTACTGACCCGACACCAACCAGCACACCATCAACAGCACTGCGCACCGCATGAAGGTGGCGAAGCCCGCAATCACTGTTGATATATTTGGAATCTCCAGTGGGCGTTGCAATGCAACCGTCAAGCGTCTGCCCCAGTTGGCCAACCACGAGCCGGTTGGAGGCTTTTATCGCAGCCGTTGGATCAGAATTACTGATCGTAAAGGGTATGTTTCCAGGTAATGTCGTCATGCGCCCAAAACAGTAAAAATCCACAAGATATGAATATCACTGTGAGACTGAATACAGTCTGAATACAGAACGTCTGGAATCACATTTCAATTCAGATTTTAAACTAAATGTGATCGGTCCATGACTGGAAAATAGCGTTCGAACGGATGATTCATCATCCGTTCTTGCAGCAAATGCCACAAACCTTCCCTCACAACAGGTCAGTTTGTAATTGTACCTTTGAGGGTAATCGGTTTTGGAGACTGGTTACCGGGCGTGTTTTTCAGTTTTCCGAGGGTTTCATCAACATCACGGGACTGTTCGTAAACCACGTCGGCTGCACGACCAAAAGCATGTTTGAGCGCCACAATCCCGCAGGTGCTTGCAAGTCGCAGCCCCAATTCGCGCATGTGGACCCGGTTGTAGCAGAATTGGGCGATTCTTGCCCTTTGCATTTCCGGTAGGGATTTGCCGATCTCAACAGCATTATTGGGACCTGACAGGATTTGACCGAGTATTTCGCTTTCAGAAACCGGTTGATTAGAACGCGACTCGGTAATTTTGTTTGCAAGCATATCCAGACTCACCAAAAAAGAATCAGTTCTTCTTTGGCGATATTGGATTACGCATGATTAATGGAATGTTAATGCTATCAGGCTGACGACATCGATCAGAACAAATAAATGTCAGGACTGCTCGCCGCTAATATAGGACTTTGTAACTTCTGACATGCGGTCAGGTCCCAGAATTGGTGGTAGAAGTGTCTTGAACTCTCCATTGGGTCCGAGAAGATAAATAAACGAACCATGCGAATAAACTGGTCCGTATTCCGGGTGTTCGTAGACAAGTGCCTTCTCGACCTGAAACGCATCATAGGCAACCTGTAACGCTTCTTCGCTGCCTGTCAGACCAACCATCCGCTCATGATGAAGCGCCAAAGCATCTTTCATGTTATCGACAGTATCACGTTCAGGATCCACCGTGATCAGCACTGGCGTTACCAGAATCCCTTCATTTTCAAGGGATACCACTGCTTCGGCCATACGGGGCAAGGCGATCGAACAAATTGCCTTGCAGTTGGCATATCCGAAAAACACAAGCTGGAAGCGGCCTTCAGGGCTTTTTGATGTCCTGATATTCCCGTCATGATCAAGGAGTTCAAAGTCACCGCCTTTTACATCCGGAAACCCGGCTGTATTGGGTGAAGTTTCCTGCTGATGACGCAAGGCCTCATCAAGGTCTTTGTGAACCACCCCATCATGCCCAAAAGATGACACAACGGTAAGCAGTGAAACGGAAGCGGCGACTAGGACTTGTCTGATCATGTTGGTTTCCTGATTTTTGGATTACTGGTTTTCGGCACGGAACTTTTCATCCGCTTCATGCCCCAACCCAAAATACCCTGTCGCTTCAATCTGTTTGATGACACGCGGGTCACGTTTGAACCATGGGCCTTTTCCACCGGCATCAGGATTTCTTGCCTTCCATGCCGCCGTCCAAAGATTGGCCTTGCTCC
This sequence comes from Pseudomonadota bacterium, assembly GCA_039189355.1. Lineage (GTDB taxonomy): Bacteria > Pseudomonadota > Alphaproteobacteria > Rhizobiales > Rhizobiaceae > JAALLB01. Next base: position 4 of record JBCCYR010000509.1, on the reverse strand, counting down.
ATTC
>JBCCYR010000508.1:0-1883 GCA_039189355.1 Pseudomonadota bacterium | reverse complement strand
TCGAGCCAGTCTGCCCAGGCCTCGTTGGCAGAAACAAAAACATCTGCCTCGGCACCCGCAGCAATCTGGCGGGCAAGTGTTGAGGTTGCGGCAAAGGAGAAGACCACTGCGCAAGTGCACTTTTGTTCATAAAGACTGCCGATTTCCTCCATCGCATCCTTTTGGCTTGCTGCTGCAAACACCAACAAGCGGTCGGTTGCGTGGGCAGGGAAAGCAACAGTCAGAAAAAACAGTACCAGAAATCTCAACATGCCTTGCTTTTAGAGCATGTGTTGCTGGCATGAAACCCCGCGAATGACTATACGCCTGCGGGCAGTTTGCGCTGCAATTCCCGTACGTTCTGTCCGACACTGCCGAACCGCAACAGGATCACGCAATTGCGTGCCGGAAGTTCCATTGAGACCTCCGATATGCTGAACCTGCTTGCATGACGCTTGTATGCGGCGAGCATTTTCCGGTCATATTTGTACTTGCGGTAACCGGGACCGTTATAGGCACGGGCAAATCCGGCCCAGTCGTGATTTTGCAGCTTTTCGATCAATCCTGCCTTTTTGATGTAGCGCATCATGAGACGAACCTGACCGCCGGCGCCATCACGCGCCTCGGCAACCAGTGCATCAATCGACGCGTAACCCAGCCATCGCCAATGGGATCCCATCACCTGCCCGCAACCCCAAGAGCAAGACGCAAGTGCCGCTGGACGATCAATATCTTCGGCCCGCTTCAACATTCTCCAGCGTGCAGCCTGCCGGATCGGGTTTTTCACTCGTCCTGCTTTTGAAGACGCAAGCCCGGCCACAACGGCTCTGTTGCGCTTACCATTCGGCAAAAGCCGGTAGAAGTAATGCCCTTCAATCCGGATCAGTGGCTCCATGCGACCATTGACCTTCGCGCCCAGCTTTCCCGCGCTTTCCACTTCAACAACGGCAAACAGTGTTGCAGGCTCCAGATCATTGTCTTTCGCAATCTGGATGATCTCTGATTTCAACGTTTCATCAAACATGGCAGGCTCCGGATGTTTCCAACCAAGTCTGACCGAACGGTTTGATGCGGGGATAAGTTTTGTTTGAAAATTGATGAAAGCCTGCTAACCAGCTTGCATGACGAAATCGATCCTGCTCATCAACGGTCCAAACCTGAACCTGCTCGGCACGCGGGAACCGGAGACCTATGGCTCTCAAACCCTGGCTGACGTGGAGCAGCTCTGCGTGGAACATGCAACCTCAAAAGGCATAACGCTTCAAGCTTTCCAGTCGAACCACGAGGGCGCCATTGTGGATGCGGTCCAGCAGTCCAAAGGGGTCTATACCCACATCGTCATGAACCCCGGCGCCTATACTCACACATCCATTGCGATCCGGGACGCTATCCTCGGGGTGGACGCGCAGGTTTATGAGGTTCACATTTCCAACATTCACGAGCGTGAAAGTTTCCGCCACCATTCCTATATCAGCGATATCGCCAAAGGTGTGTTCGTTGGGATGGGAATTCCCGGGTACATCGCCGCCCTTGACGCCATTGCTGCAGAGTAAAACAAATGCGTGATTACGAAACCGTTTCCAAAACCATCGCCGCCCTTTGTGAGGGCGAGACCGATGCCATTTCCAAAATGGCTACCATCTCCTGTGAACTTTACCAGAATCTGGAAGGTTTTGACTGGGTAGGCTTCTACCGCGTGGTTGAGCCGGAACTGTTGAAAATCGGCCCCTATCAGGGTGGCCACGGATGTCTGGCAATCCCGTTCGACAGAGGCGTGTGCGGTGCCTGCGCGCGGGAAGGAAAAGTACAGATTGTTGATGACGTCAATGCATTCGACGGCCACATCGCCTGCGCGGCATCCACCCAATCCGAAATCGTTTTACCGGTATATGACAACGGCAACC
>JBCCYR010000507.1:0-1884 GCA_039189355.1 Pseudomonadota bacterium | reverse complement strand
GGGGTGTAGCACCATTGCCAAGACGGGTTTTCAATACTTCCAGCCATTTGCCGGAAGTCAGGTCCGGGTTCTGTTCAGAACCTGAAAGCGCAAATTCTTTCTCGATGATTTTCTGGGTCAGGATAAACCAGGTATATTCATATCCTGTCGACAGAATGTACTTGTACGTTCCGTTCGTATCAAATCCCGGTAGATAAGGTGCTGGCAGGCGGTTGCCTTCCGCATCAAACCACATGGATGAAGGGCCGGGCAAAATGCGGATTGCATGTTTCGGCCAGATCGGATCAAAATTCTTAACCCCTTCTGTATAATGCCACATCCGGTCCTCATTGATGATGGAGCCACCAGCTTTCCGTGTGATGTCAATCATCCGGCCATCAACATGCGCAGGTACACCACAAATCATTTCCTTCGGTGCTGGACCAAGCCGCTTGGTCGGCCAGTTCTTCCGAACGAGATCAAGATTGCCTCCGATGCCGCCGGATGAAACAATCACCGACTGCGCACGATATTCAAAATCGCCGACAACCTCGCGACTGCTTTCCTGGCCACGCTCTACGGACGTTGGCTCTAGAACCTCGCCGGAAACCCCGACGATTGCGCCTTTTTTCTTGATCAGTTTTGAAACCTGATGACGAAACTTGAAAGTCAACAAACCGTTCTTTGCCGCTTCGTAGGCACGGTCCACAAACGGCTTCACAACACCCGTTCCGGTCCCCCACGTGATGTGGAACCGGGGTACGGAATTGCCATGCCCATCTGCAAACGAACCACCACGTTCCGCCCAACCAACAACCGGAAACCAGCGCATTCCGAGATCATGAAGATATGAACGCATCTCCCCATGGGCGAATTGAAGATAGGCATTGGCCCATTGGCGTGGCCAGTGATCCTCTTCCCGGTCAAATTGCGCTGATCCCATCCAGTCCTGCGTTGCAAGTTCAAGACTGTCCTTGATGCGCATGCGCCGTTGTTCAGGGGTATCGATCATGCACAGACCACCAAGCGACCAGAACGCCTGCCCCCCAAGGTTCTGCTCTCCCTCCTGATCAAGCAGCAGTACTTTCTTGCCACGATTGGTAAGCTCATGGGCAGCAACCAGACCGGCAAGCCCGCCACCCACTATGATTGCATCGGCATGTTCAGCCATCATCTCTCCGTCAGTTTCAACTCTATCCGCCGGTTTTTTGCGCGGGCGTCATCTGTATCTTCATCCTCCAGCGGTTGGAATTCACCAAACCCTGCAGCAACCAGACGATTGGCCGGAATGCCTTGTTCAATGAAAAACCGGACAACTGACGTGGCACGGCTGGAAGACAACTCCCAGTTGTCCCGGATGCGTCCTGTACCGGATAAGGGAATATTGTCGGTATGCCCGTCAACCCGAAGGACCCAGTTGATGTCGTCCGGTATCTCGGAACCGATCTGTATAAGTGCCTGACCGACTTTCAACATTTCTTCTTTTCCCTGATCATTGAGTTCAGCTCCACCAGAGGCAAACAGGACTTCAGAAGGAAAGACAAAACGGTCACCAACAATGCGGATATCTGAGCGACCGCCAAGAATTTCACGCAACCGCCCAAAGAAATCCGAACGGTACCGGTTAAGCTCCTGCACCCTTTGGGCAAGCGCAACATTGAGACGCTTACCGAGATCGGCAATCTTGGTCTGGCTTTCGCGGTCACGCGTTTCGGAAGCATCAAGCGCATCTTCCAACGCCGCAATCTGCCGGCGCAAGGCAGCAATCTGCTGGTTCAAAAGTTCGACCTGGCTCAGGGCCCGTTGGCTGATCTGGCGTTCTTCGTCAACCTTGGTGGAAAGTTCACCAATTTTTTGTTCGGCATCACCCGAATTGTCACTGCCTGCAGCCAGAAGTTGCTCAAG
>JBCCYR010000506.1:0-1885 GCA_039189355.1 Pseudomonadota bacterium | reverse complement strand
GGACACGCCGGTTATCCTGGCGACCAATCTCGGGCGTGAAGGCGAACTTGTGCGCGTGGTTCCGCTCAGCGAACTCGATATCAACGAAGTGGACATGCTCACGGTCGTGATTGTTGGATCGTCAGAGACGAAAACAGTGGATACCGGCGATGGAAAAACATGGGTCTACACACCGCGCGGCTATGCGGCAAAAGAGGGAACAGGGATCAAGCAAAACCCTCATCCTGAATCTGTCGAAGGAGAGGGTGAAGAAGCAAGCATGACCCTTCGACAAGCTCAGGGCGAGGCCATGCCGGGAGCGAGACCATGACAGTTTATTTCATTGGCGCGGGGCCCGGTGCGCCGGATCTTATTACAGTTCGCGGACTTCGCTTGATTGAGCAGTGTCCCGTCTGCCTTTTTGCGGGCTCTCTTGTCCCGGAAGAGATAGTGGCTGCGGCTCCAGAAAATGCGCTAGTCATGGATACGGCTCCCATGCACCTTGACGAGATCATCGGGATGATCCGTGAAGCGCACGAGCAGGGCAAGGATGTGGCTCGTGTTCATTCCGGTGATCCGGCGATTTATGGCGCAACGGCAGAACAAATGCGCAGGCTGGATGCATTCGATATCCCTTATGAGGTTGTGCCTGGTGTGCCGGCTTTTGCCGGTGCGGCTGCTAAACTCAAAACCGAACTGACCCTGCCGGAAATAGCGCAAACAGTGATCGTTACCCGCACGGGCATGAAAGCCTCTGCAATGCCGAAGGGCGAGGACCTCGAGGTGCTTGGCCAGTCCGGGGCAACGCTTGCGATCCATCTTTCAATCCGGAATCTGGTTTACATCCGTGAGGCGCTGGAACCTTATTATGGTGCTGATTGTCCGGTGATCATAGCCTATCGTGCAACATGGCCGGATGAACTCTACATCAAGACCACGCTTGCGGAGATGAAAGAGGAAGTCCGCAAGGCAAAGATTACCCGAACCGCTCTCATTCTGGTCGGCAGGGTTCTGGGAGATGTCGAGTTCTGCGACAGTGATTTGTACAACTCTGATTTCAGTCATGTGTTGCGGAACAGCGGCAAGAAGAAAGAACGGGTTTAAGTTAAGCTATTTCTCAATGCTATCGAAGTTATTATGACAAACTCTAACCTGACATGGGTGGTTCAAGACAAAGCTTTTGATAAGTCTGATTTTGACGCTTTACGGAAAGCGGTCGAAGCCTCGAACGCCAGGTTCGAAGCACTTCAAATTATACCTTTCTCTCATGAACCAATTGATGCCGTGCCACCGATTTCCGGCAAATGTATTGTCTATGGGTCAAGCGGACTCTTGTCGTTGGGTCACAAGCTTGCCTGGACGCCCTGTGGCTGGGATGGCCAAAGTTTCAGTCAAAGAAATACCATCAAAAAGTTGAAGGATTTGGCTCTTAATTCTGATGGTTTATTTGGCAACTGGTCTGAAATTGCCAGTCTGGCTCATGATCAGAATTGGCAAGAAGTTTTTGTCAGGCCGGATGATGAAACAAAGGTGTTTCCTGGCAGAGTATTGAAAGTCAATGAATTGGAAAAATGGCTTAATCAATTACAAGACACAGAATATCTAAAAGAGAATAATAACGCTGCCTTGATTGCACCAATACAAGCAATTGGACGAGAATGGCGTATCTTTTTTGTTGGTGGCAGTTTGGTATCTGCATGCCAATATGCGCGTGCTGGTCAATCAGAACGCAAAGCAGAATGTCCGCTTCCTGTAATGCATTTTGCAAAGTCTGCTGTTGAAAAATATCGACCAGCAGAATGTTTTGTCATGGATGTTGTGGAATTACAGGATGAAATGGATAATCCTTATCGAGTCGTTGAATTCAACTCTATAAATTCTGCCGGGTTTTATGCCTGCAATATTG
>JBCCYR010000505.1:0-1888 GCA_039189355.1 Pseudomonadota bacterium | reverse complement strand
AGCCAGTGAGGCGCGAAAAGATGCTGCCAAACGCAGAGGAAATCTGCTGTCCGAGATTATTAACCTGGCAAGAAAAATTGGCATGGGCATCAATGTCGGGCTTTCTGTAACCTCTTGCCGCTCTTGCATAGAGCATGTGAGTAAGCATTAACCCTATCCTTTTCAATTACTTGCGCCGCTCGCAACACCATTGTAAAACGAACCAGGCGCACTCAGTGCATGCACCTTATATGTGCACTATGTGCGCATTTGTCAAACTAAAAGCGCAATTAGTGCGCGTTATCGTTAATACAGCAAATTACCAGAGTGATGGGGATGTCACCTAAACAGTTCAAAAAATGGCGGAAATCGCTGGGCTTGGGGCAAAAGGAAGCTGCAGAAAAACTCGGCCTCAACAAGCGCATGATCCAACATTATGAAAAAGGCGAACGCGACGGGAAAAAGGTTATCATTCCAAAATACATACGCTTGGCCTGTTATGCGATTCAAAACAAGGTGGGTGATTTTGACGGCGATGAGGTGTTGAAAGACAAGTAAACTTTCACACTCAACGTTTATCGGTTTTTCACATAAGTGAAAGCATCTTCGAACAAAAGGTTATGGAGATTCTGATGATTGACCCGGCGTTCGCTGCATCTGGTGATTTTTTTCGTGGAAACCTGCACACGCATTCCGATAAGTCAGACGGGAAACTCCCGCCTGAAGAAGTCTGCCGCAGATATCGTGACGAGGGATACGACTTTATTGCGCTGACAGATCATTTTGTCGGTCTGTTTGAGTATCCGATCACTGATACGGTGCCGTATCGGGATAACAGGTTTACAACCATCCTTGGCGCTGAGGTGCATTCAGGCGCGATGCAAAACGGCGAGTTATGGCACTTGCTTGCTGTCGGGCTACCACCAGATTTTACTCCGTCAAATTCACCCAGCTTCTCACCAGTTGACGGTCAGGAATCTGGTGCGGAACTGGCGCAAAGAGCACGTAATGCAGGAGCATTTGTTGCAATTGCTCATCCGGAATGGTCAGGGCTTACCATGGATGATGCACGCTCGATCGATTCCGCTCATGCCGTTGAGATCTACAACCACGGATGTGATGTAGAATGCGACCGCGGGCGCGGCTTCCACACCCTCGACCTGTTGCTGAGCGAAGGGCGCAAACTCAATCTGTGTGCAACCGATGACGCCCATTTCCACGGCCCTGACCATTTTGGCGGCTGGGTTATGGTCAAGGCAGAGGCCAATGATCCTGACATGCTTCTTGAAGCCTTAAAATCAGGGCATTTTTATTCAAGCCAGGGTCCGGAAATACATAATATCCATTGGGGTGAAAAGGAAGTGGAAGTCGAATCTTCAGCCGCAAAGTACATCATTGTACAGGGGCATGGTTCAGCATCCGTTTCAGTAAGCGGTGAATCCATGACACGTGGAACCGTTAAACTGGCACGATTGAAAGATTCCGAATGGATGCGTGTGACCATTGTTGACAGTGCAGGGAAAAAAGCCTGGTCAAATCCGGTCTGGAAGAATGACATCGCTAAAGGTTGATGGTCTCACCCTGCTTCGTTTAGCACTGCAGCAAAGTTTTCAAAAAAAGCTTTGGCAAGTTTTTCAGACGTGCTTTTGACAAGCCGGCTTCCAAGTTGCGCAATCTTGCCACCGACATCGGCCTTCGCAGTGTATCGCAGGACAGTATCTTCCCCATCTTCGGAAAGCTCAACATCTGCTCCTCCTTTGGCAAAACCGGCAATACCGCCATTGCCTTCACCTGTCAGGGAAAAGCGTTCCGGTGCACCTGCCGGATCCAGGGTGACCGAGCCTGAAAATTTTGCCTTAACAGGACCGATCTTCAGGACAACTTTCGCCTCAAGTTCGGTGTCAGAATT
>JBCCYR010000504.1:0-1897 GCA_039189355.1 Pseudomonadota bacterium | reverse complement strand
GAGACGTCCGACATCGTTGAGTCCCTTTCAACAATACGCGTTCCGCCCAGCGACATGCGGAACTCATGACGTGATAAACCCGTTGCGATTAAGAAAAGGTTGAGGGGCTAGGAGTTTCCAAGACACCCTGCTCCGATCGATTTTTTCGTCGGTTGGCTCATCTTCTGCGTCGCAGTCCGCGCAACCCCAGCAGTGGAAGTAAAACTATGCTTCGAATGGCTGTGTCGGTATTTGCATAAATCACACCGGATCGTACCGACAATTCCGTAGAAAAGTCTGAAGTCATCAAAGCGCTTGCAGGAACGTTACGGGCATTTAATTGTTTTGCCGGAACGATTTAATATTGCCGACTGAATTGAAGGGGTTTGCCCTATAACGAACAAACCCGCCTGATGAAGGCGGGCAAGTCAAGTTGGTTGCGGGGGCAGGATTTGAACCTGCGACCTTCAGGTTATGAGCCTGACGAGCTACCGGGCTGCTCCACCCCGCGCCAATTCAGGCTGTTGTCTTAAAACTGGCAGGATGAGTCTGCAATGGCAAAATGTATGTTTTATAACAAAAAACTACATATCGTGGACAAACAACATGCGCACAACACTGTTTGTCAGAACCTAATCCAGCGGGACAATCTGTTCAGGCAATGAGCCTTGGTTCGAAGTTCTCCGTTTCCTTACGAAATGCAGACCCAGAGCCGCCATGCAAATTGCAGCAAATACTGCCGACAAGGCCGTCAGAATCGACAAAAGCGGATCGGACCTGGTTGTCAAAAGCAATGTGCCACCGTCGGTCAGAAGTGCCGTATCTTTGCCAACATATGATCCATCAAAGTAATGAAACACATCAATTTTCAAAGCATTCCGCCCTGTCTTGGGAAAGTTCAGACTGACCTCTTGGTCTGCCAACACATCCGTTGCGAAGGCACCATAGTAAAGTTGCAGTGCTTCTGGCACGAGATCTGAACGCGCATAATCCACGTTGCAGACCGAGGTTGCAGTTATGGCATCCCAAGGAGAGAAGAATGGTTGAGGTTCATCAATTGGATGCACCATCATTGACATTGACTCAAACTCGACAGACTGGCCCGTCGCCGCAACAGCGCCTGAAACCTCGGAAAAGAGCTGATCGCCCAGCTCGAAACTGCCCTTGATCCGGAAATCGTCGATCGGCACAGCCCCACGATCACTGAACAGGCTGGCGGAGTCTGCAGCAAGGATCGGTTCGATTGCTGTGGCAGGCATGGAGATGAAGTAAGCAACGCTGTCTTCATCACGGTTTACAACCAGCGTTAAACGATCCTCAGCCACAACCAAAGCAGGTTGTAAAACCGCAAAAAGCCACAGCGCGAATATGTACACCAACCGATGCATGCCTTTGAAATAAGGTATAATCCCAGATTTCCCAATTAAATTCTTGTGAGCTGCGCGCGGGATACTGCAGTGCAACACCGCGAGCCATATTGAGAAGCGACGTTCAATGGTCGCGGTTATCGTGAATGATGTTGAAACTAGGAGGTTCATCGACAGAGAGATACGGAATAAGGGTTTTACTAGGTTTGGCGGCGACCTACTCTCCCACGTCTTAAGACGCAGTACCATCGGCGCTAAGGCACTTAACGGCCGGGTTCGGGATGGGACCGGGTGTTTTGCTCTCGCTATGACCACCAAACCAAGAAAAACCCTTGTTGTCCAAGCCAGTACAATAGGTACGGCTTAAGGATACCAGCAAAGCACTGTAATCTGGCTTTTACTGGATCAAATCAAGCCTATCGGGCAATTAGTACCGGTCAACTGAACGCCTCACAGCGCTTACATCTCCGGCCTATCGACGTGGTGGTCTTCCACGGCCCTCAGGGATACCTTGTTTCGAGGGGGGCTTCCCGCTTAGATGCCTTCAGCGG
>JBCCYR010000503.1:0-1907 GCA_039189355.1 Pseudomonadota bacterium | reverse complement strand
GTGCGTCGCAGTGCAGATTTGCAGAAACCGAGAATTGTTGAACGGTTGCAGCAAATAGCTGAGTTGCTTGAGGAGAGTACGACTGCGGTTGAAGCAGACGTTTTACTGACAGATAACTTTCTGGCCCCGGGCTATGGGGTGGCAGGGCCTGAAACAAAGGAAGCCATTTCGCTTGCTGCCCGCATGGAAGGGATCATTCTTGATCCTGTTTATACCGGCAAAACAATGGCGGGTGCCGTTCACTGGGCACGGGAGAACCGGGGAAGTCACATCCTGTTTGTTCATACCGGGGGTGGGCCTTCCATATTCGGGTATGATGAGGATATGATGGCAGCTTCTGCATCTGGTTGAGTGTCCGCCATGTCTCATGTTTTTCCCCGTCATACCAAAGCCAGTCCGCCTGTCATTTCCCATGGCGATGGCTGTTACCTGATCGACAAAAGCGGAAAGCGGTATTTTGACGGTTCAGGCGGCGCTGCCGTTTCCTGCCTGGGGCACAGTGACCGTGAAGTGACGGAAGCAATCAAAGATCAACTGGACAAGGTAGCCTTTGCCCATACCGGCTTCTTTACGTCGGAGCCTGCAGAGGAACTTGCCGACTATCTCGTCGACAAGGCTCCGGAAGGCATTGAACGGGTTTATTTTGTTTCTGGCGGATCGGAAGCGATGGAAACAGCAATAAAACTGGCAAGACAGTATTTTCTGGAGATTGGTGAAACCAGCCGTCACCGGGTGATTGCGCGCCGGCAAAGTTATCACGGCAATACACTGGGCGCTCTTGCAACCGGCGGCAACGAGTGGCGGCGGGAACCCTTTGCTCCTTTGATGATTGAGACCAGCCACATATCACCGTGTTATCAGTACCGTGAGAAGCATGAGGATGAGACCGAGTTTGAATTCGGCCAGCGGGTAGCCAATGAACTGGAAACCGAAATCACCCGTCTTGGCGCAGAGAATGTCATGGCGTTTGTTGCCGAGCCCGTAGTGGGTGCGACGCTTGGCGCTGTTCCGCCCGTTGAAGGGTATTTCAAGCGTATCCGCGAAATTTGTGACAGTCACGGAATTTTGCTGATCCTGGATGAAGTTATGTGCGGCATGGGGCGCACGGGTTCGTTTTTTGCCAGCGAGCAGTATGGTGTTGCGCCGGACATCGTTTCAATCGCCAAAGGGCTTGGAGCAGGTTACCAGCCGATTGGGGCCACCCTTTGCTCCGGCAAGATTTACCAGGCGATTGAGCAGGGCTCCGGGTTTTTCCAGCACGGTTACACTTATATCGGTCATCCTGCTGCCTGTGCAGGAAGCCTTGCCGTGGTAAGGGCGATGCATGACCGCAAGCTGATTGGCAATGTGAATGCTATGGGGGCCAAGTTGAGGGCTGCACTTGAACAACACTTCGGCCAGCACCCGCATATTGGTGATATCCGGGGACGGGGACTGTTCCTCGGACTTGAGATTGTAGGGGACCGGACAACGAAAGAAGTGTTTGAACCATCGTTGCAGATCAACAAGAAAATCAAGAAAAATGCCTTTGAAGCGGGGCTGATGTGCTATCCTATGGGCGGCACGATAGACGGCAGGCGTGGAGACCATGTCATGCTTGCGCCTCCCTTCATTATGGAAGAAAGCCACATAGACGAGATTCTTGCGAAACTTTCCGGTGCAATTGAGACTGCGCTGCAAACAGCTTGATTTTACGGGTGATGAAGATGAGGGGCGAAGCTCCGACCCGAAGCTCACGTTTTCGCTTGGCGGGCGGCAGAGCACAAATAAAATGGTGATCCCGGCAGGACTCGAACCTGCTACCTCAAGATTAGGAATCTTGCGCTCTATCCTGATGAGCTACGGGACCACGCTTTCTCAATACAGTAATCATTGCCCTGCGCCAAGGTGTTTAAACAGATTACTGG
>JBCCYR010000502.1:0-1931 GCA_039189355.1 Pseudomonadota bacterium | reverse complement strand
TTCGGACAGTTCAACCGGGTCAATACAACCATCGAATGGCGGTTGGACAATGGAAAGCCTTACGCCACTATTTTGCGATGGTTCATCGAAAACAGCAATTCCAATGGCGAGTTCGACAGAAACCTGGAAGGGCAAGTACTCGTGATCTCGCGCGTGGCGGATCATGAGAAGCCGCAATCCTGTGTGGTCGGTTATGTGGATGCACGTGCGAATTCCAATGCCAATGAACTTGCACGCAAAATCGCGGATACAACAGCCTCTTCGTTTAAATGCTTCAAGGAAAAACCGGTTTACCACGGCAATCGGGGAAAGCTGGCTGGCGATCCCGTCAACTGGATTGAATAGGAAAACGCCGCGTATACTCTGATACGATCTGGTAATCTTTCTTCGGACCCATCACATCCTGCTTGACGATGATCTTGTTTGCTGAAAACAGGTATTCACCGACATAGGCATCCGGCGGACAATCATGATCACCCTGCCCATGCCATGCACCGGCACGCAAAACAGGAACCATCTGGTGATAAAGCCTTGGAGGTTCTTCATCAAAATATATCAGCAAGTTTCCGTTTTCATATCGCCAGATCCATTGGCGTGAGGCAGATATCAAATTGCCGTCCGACATGCGCAGCTCACCCGTCTCACTGACGAGATAGCTGCTGTTGTCCAGAAAAGCCAACAAGAGTTTTCCCTGGAGTTTCTCACCCGAAGAAACGGTGCGCAGAATAGACCATTCGCCTACCAGGGAATCAAAATATTCACCAAAATCAGCGAACTGACGCATCTAACCTGCCAAACCTTGAAGTTCTGCAAGAATGGCATCACCCATCTGGGATGTTGTCACTTTTTCACTTCCTTCCGACCAGATATCGCCAGTACGCAAACCCTTATCGAGCACATTGGCAATTGCCTTTTCAACCATGTCGGCTTCGGAAATCATTTCAAAGGAATAGCGCAACATCATGGCAAACGAAGCAATCATCGCAATCGGATTGGCAATCCCCTGACCAGCAATATCAGGTGCTGATCCGTGAACCGGCTCATACATGGCTTTTCGCTTGCCCGTGATCGGATCCGGTGCACCCAGTGATGCAGATGGCAACATGCCAAGGGAGCCGGTCAACATGGCAGCAACATCAGAAAGCATATCACCAAACAGGTTATCGGTAACAATCACATCAAACTGCTTGGGCCAGCGGACAAGTTGCATGCCACCCGCATCTGCAAGCATGTGAGAAAGTTCAACATCGCCATATTTGGACTGATGCGTCGCACTTACGACCTCATTCCACAAAACGCCTGACTTCATGACATTGCGCTTTTCCATGGAACAAACCTTGTTCGAACGGGTCCGCGCCAACTCAAATGCAACACCTGAAATCCGCTCAATTTCAAACGTATCGTACACTTGCGTATCAATCGCACGTTTCTGGCCATTGCCAAGGTCGGTAATTTCCTTGGGTTCGCCGAAATACACGCCGCCCGTCAACTCGCGTACGATGAGGATGTCCAGGCCGTCGACCAGTTCACGCTTGAGCGATGACGCTTCCGCAAGTGCGGGATAACAGATCGCCGGACGCAGGTTTGCAAAGAGTTCGAGATCTTTTCGGAGGCGCAACAGACCTGCCTCGGGGCGATGCTCGTAAGCGACATCCGCCCACTTTGGACCACCGACGGCGCCGAGGATCACTGCGTCTGCCGCGTCCGCGCGGGACATTGTGACATCGGCAATCGCTGCACCGTGTGCGTCGTACGCGCAGCCACCCACAAGGTCTGTCTCTGTGACAAAGTCGCCATGACCTATTTCACCCAAACGCGCCAGTACGCGTTCCACCTCAGTCATCACTTCGGGACCAATGCCGTCACCGGGCAGGAGGAGGAGATTATATGTGGTCATGGCAGATCCTATTATCGTGGTGCGGCCGTTTGGC
>JBCCYR010000501.1:0-1947 GCA_039189355.1 Pseudomonadota bacterium | reverse complement strand
GGCGGCTTTAATGAAATCCTTTGATATTTGCCGGGGTGTTTGTTGTTCTGAGACAAAAAGCGGTCCATTCCCACCATGCCATTCGGAAGTACCGCGCTGGTTTCTTTCTGATTTCAGAAAGTAGGGTTTAACTTCATCCCATGCCCATCCGTGACAGCCATTCCCTGCCCAGTCGTCGTAATCTTTCTGGTGACCGCGTACATAAAGCATCGCATTGATTGCGCTCGATCCGCCAAGGGATTTGCCGCGTGGTTGATACCCTCTACGGCCGTTCAACCCCTGCTGTGGTACCGTTTCAAAAGCCCAGTTGCCGATTTTTGGCCTTCCTGGAAGCAGTGGCAAGACACCCGCGGGTGCACGGTTCAGAATGCTTGTGCCATTTCCGCCTGCCTCAAGCAGGCATACGCTCACGTCAGGATTTTCAGTCAGACGCGCAGCAAGGGTGCATCCTGCCGAACCGCCTCCCACAATTACATAATCAAAGTTCAATGAGTTTACCCCAAGTTTGAGTGATCACCATATAAAGCGGAAGCGGTGCTTGCAAGAAACACAATTTTCATTCATTAGCGCGTCATGTCAGGAACCAATCGCACACTTGATTTGCTCACAGGCGGCCCGGTCATCATTCTGGTAGAGCCGCAGCTTGGAGAAAACATTGGCATGGTCGCGCGTGCCATGGCGAATTTCGGCTTGAGTGAATTGCGTCTCGTCAATCCGCGAGATGGCTGGCCAAATGAGAAGGCAAGGGCGGCTGCGAGCCGGGCCGATCACGTGATTGACGGCACTAAAGTCTATGAAACGCTTGAGGAGGCAATTGCTGACCTCAATCATGTTTTGGCAACCACAGCGCGCCAGCGCGACATGTTGAAGCCCGTCTTGGCTCCCGACGTTGCAATCCGGTTGACGAGAGAGCGGATTGATGGTGGAGGCAAGATTGGAATTTTGTTCGGGCGTGAACGTTGGGGGTTGGAAAATGACGAGGTGGCCCTGGCGGATGAAATCGTGACATTTCCGGTCAATCCCGGATTCGCTTCCTTGAACATAGCCCAGGCAGTATTACTAATGTCCTATGAATGGATGCGTTCCGGCATAGGAGAGGGTGAAACAAACTTTCACGCTCCAGAAACGCCGCCGGCTTCCCGGCAGGTTCTCATGAGTTTTTTAGGCAGGCTGGAAGCGGCTCTGGATGAGGCCCACTATTTTTACCCGCCGGAGAAGCGGGAACGCATGCTTCAGAACTTGCAAAATACCTTCGTACATGCGGGTTTCAACGAGCCAGAGGTGCATGTCCTGCATGGCGTTGTGGCTGCCCTCGAGAGACGATGGCAGAAAGGTCGCGAAGGCGAAAATTAGTCTTGTCAAAAGCCCTGTTGATGACTTTACTTTTTCAACAAAAGTCAAAAAGCTTTCAATTCCGGCAATCAGTTACTCTTGCCAAAGAAAATCTTATGCTGCATTAGGGTAGTGTGCATAAAAACGATGCGGGCGTGCATTTTGGGGGATGGGTCATAAACACCTGGTTTCTTACAGTTACGAACTACTTCAAGTTTGTTGGTGATAGAAAGCCAAGCAAGAAGTTTGGCATTCTTCCGGATATCAAGCTGCTATCTGCAATATTGCTTACGGTGGTTGTCGGTGTTGTTGCACTGTACCATTTCGTGGATCCGGTTTTCATAAAGTGGTATGCGGAAGGCAATGCGGATCGCACCGGTCTTTTTGCTTGGACTACGGATATTGGAAAGTCAGGCTGGATACTCCTGAGTACCGGAAGCGTAATTCTGTTTATGTCGATTTACGAATTTCCCAGAAACAGTACGCCTCATACGGTTCATTGGCATCATGTATTCTTGAAATTCTATTTCATCTTCACCACTGTTGCCTTTAGTGGGCTGATCGTAATTCTGTTTAAAAACATTATAGGACGGGCACGGCCCGTTCTGCATGATC
>JBCCYR010000500.1:0-2004 GCA_039189355.1 Pseudomonadota bacterium | reverse complement strand
CTGGCCCCCAATCCCCACAATCGCCAACCCTGGCTGGTGGATTTGGTGGGTAAAGACGAGATTGTTCTGTACTGCGAACTGGACCGGAGATTGCCGGAGACGGACCCGTTTGATCGTCAGATTACGATCGGACTTGGCTGTTTTCTTGAACTCGCGAATATAACGGCCCGTGAAATTGGAATGGAAGCCAAGATAGAACTGTTTCCCGACGGGGAGGCGTTTCCAAGACTGGATCAGGGGCCCGTGGCGCGTATTTTGTTAAAAGAGCAGGAGACTGCAAAAGATGCGCTGTTTTCTGAAGTGTTCGAGCGGCGGTCAAACAAGGAGCCATTTGATACAGGCAAGGTGGTTTCCAAAGAAAATGCGGACCTGATTCTGACTGCTGCCCGCCAAAGTGTATCTGCCGGGCATGTTTTGGCAGAAGACAGGATCAATCGACTGCGTGAGATAACCTGGGCGGCCATGGATAATGAAATGCGTACCTATCGCACTGCCAAGGAAAGCATTGATCTGATGCGGATCGGCAAAGCTGAAATTGAGGCAAATCCTGACGGCATAGATCTTGGCGGAGCATTCATGGAAATCCTCGCGGCAACCGGACAGCTTACCCGTGAAGGCATGCTTGCCTTTGACAGCACGATGTTTGAACAGTCCCAGGCTGCGATCCGCCCGCCGATTGATACAGCCATGGGATATGTCTTTGTAAAGACGGATGGCAACAGCCGCGCGGACCAGATTGAGGCAGGCCGGTCGTATGTCCGGATGAACCTCAAGGCTACGGAACTTGGCATTGCCATGCACCCTCTATCCCAGGCTTTGCAGGAGTTTGAGGAAGTATCGAAGCAGCATGCGGAGATCAAAAATGAGTTGGGTGTAACTGCTTCGCAAACCCTGCAAATGTTTGCCCGCATCGGTTATGCTGACAAGCCAGACCCAAGCCCGCGCTGGGCTTATGAAACCCGCATCAGGAATGCCTAATGAATGACAAGACGGAAAAAGAACTTCAAAGTTCAGAAGTCTATTTCCGTTTTTTCAATGAAGTCGGCATCATAAACCAGCTTTCATCCAACCGTGCAGAGCGGGCAATGCCGCACGGTCTGACCATGTCGCAATTCTCCGTACTCAACCACTTCATGCGGGGCTTGCCGCCAAAATCACCGCTTGAGCTTGCCAATGCCTTTCAGGTTACAAAAGGCGCCATGACCAATACGCTCAAGCAGCTTGAGGGGAAGGGGTTTGTCGAGATCGTGCCGCATGAAAAGGATGGCCGTTCCAAAATAGTGTCCATTTCTCACGTGGGGCGCCGTGCGCACAAAGATGCGCAAGAACAGCTTGCGCATTTTTTCAGTGATTTTTCTTCGCAATTCAGCCCGGAGGAAATAAGCAGGCTTATCCCTGGACTGGAGCAAATCCGGATATGGCTCGACGAAAACCGCTGATCAGTCCCGGTAGTCGGGCTCTTCCCGGTCCAGTATTTCTTTCAGATCGGCGAAGTGACGCCCTGCCTGATCATCGTATTCTTCAATTTCGCTAGCGGTTTTCTCGGCGATTTCTTCTGAAAGAATACGTAGCGGTTGACCGGTCCAGAGTGCCTTGATGTAGGTTTCTGCGGCACGCTCGAAATAGTAAAGCCGGTTGAACGTATCCGCCACAGAGTTCCCAATCACCATCACGCCGTGATTGCCCATCACCATTACCTTCATTTTCGGATCAGCAAAGAGTTGCGAGCAGCGCTCGCCTTCTTCTTCAAAGGCAAGACCGCCGTATTCTTCGTCGACAACGTGACGGTTATGGAAAATTGCCGTGTTTTGATCGATCGGCTTCATGACGGAGTCAGCGAGGCTGGCCAAAACGGTTGCGTGAATGGAATGGACATGCAGGGCGCAACGGGCATGCGGGCAATTCCTGTGAATGGCGCCATGCAGTCCCCAAGCTGTCTCATCCGGTGCATCCGGGCGGTTCATCGTGGCTGGATCATTTGCGTCCAGCAACAGAATGTCCGAT
>JBCCYR010000499.1:0-2024 GCA_039189355.1 Pseudomonadota bacterium | reverse complement strand
GCGGAGATTGGCAAAATCCCGGAACAGCCTTCAGATGCAACGATCATTTCAGCAGAGGGCAAACACGTTTTTCCCGGACTGATTGATGCCCGGGTATTTGTCGGGGAACCCGGCGGCGAACATCGCGAAACAATCGCTTCCGCAAGCAGGGCAGCAGCAAAAGGCGGTGTTACCGGTTTCATCATGATGCCGGAAACCGACCCGGTCATTGATGATGTGGCGCTGGTTGACTTTGTGCGCCGCGCTGCACGGGATGATGCATCTGTTCGTGTTTACCCTGCTGCAACGGTTACAAAAGGCCTTAAAGGTGAAGAGCTAACAGAATTCGGTCTATTGCAGGAAGCCGGTGCCGTGATGCTGACGGAAGGCAGGCATTCCGTCGCCAACAACCTTGTCCTTCGCCGCGCCCTGACTTACGCAAGGGATTTCGGGATGGTCATTTCAAAGGAGACAATTGACCCGGATCTTTCTTCGAACGGTGTGATGAATGAGGGACTGAACGCAACCCATATGGGTTTGCCGGGTATTCCGCGCGAAGCAGAAATTATTGTACTCGAACGAGACCTGCGTCTGGCTGCGCTCACCGGAGGCAATTACCATGCTGCCAAGATTTCGACATCGGATTCCGTAGAAGTTATCAGCAAATACAAAAAGTCAGGCCACCCCGTTACCTGCGGGATTTCGATCAATCACCTGACCTTGAACGAGAATGACATCGGCCGCTACAGAACCTATCTGCGCCTGCAGCCGCCATTGAGAAACGAAGATGATCGTAAGGCCATGATTGCAGCTTTGGCAGATGGTACAATTGATATTGTTGTCTCAAGCCACGACCCTCACGATGTTGACGAAAAACGCCACCCGTTTGCAGAAGCGGCAGACGGGGCAATCGGTTTGGAAACACTGTTCGCAGCAGCAATACGGTTGCACCACAATGGTGAAGTTACCCTCTCCCGCATCATCGATGCCCTCTCCACCCGGCCCGCAAGAATTTTCGGTCTGGATGGCGGAACGCTTGAAGCTGGATCAAACGCCGATCTTTTCATTGCGGACCTGGAAATGCCCTGGGTGGTAAATGAAGACGATATTGTATCGAAATCCAAGAACACGCCTTTCGAAGGGGAACGGTTTACCGGTAAAGTGCTGCAAACGATTGTGGACGGCAAAACCGTCTATAAGGATGATAGCTGACAACGGAAATTCCCATGCCTGATCCGATCAACATGCCTTGGGATTCGCCAATTCTCTGGATTACGCTCGGAATATATCTGGCTGCATTTCTGTTCGGATATCTTTTGGGTTCCATTCCATTCGGCCTTGTACTGACACGCATGGCTGGCATGGGGGATGTTCGTGAAATCGGTTCGGGCAACATTGGTGCAACAAATGTATTGCGTACCGGAAACAAAAAAGTTGCGGCCCTCACCCTGTTGGGAGACTTGCTCAAGGGAACCGCTGCTGTATGGCTGGCTGGCTTTTATGGCCCTGATGCTGCTGTTCTGGCAGGGCTTGGCGCTTTTATAGGCCACTGCTTCCCCGTCTGGCTGCGGTTCAAGGGGGGCAAGGGAGTTGCCACCTATATCGGTATCTTGCTTGGATTTACCTGGAAAGTCATGCTGATCTTTGCCGCAGCATGGCTGATCACAGCAGCGATCACCCGATATTCTTCCTTGTCTGCCCTTTTAGCCAGTCTGGCAACACCAATTGCGCTTTATTCCTTCGGTCACGTGCAATGGGCGGAGCTTTTTCTCCTTCTTACGCTGATACTCTGGTTCAGGCATCACGAGAACATCAGACGCCTCATCAAGGGCGAAGAAAGCAAAATTGGCAAAAAGAAATAAATTAATTATTGTGAAGAATTCGCGTTTCATATTCTTTGCACTACATGAAAAATGACAGCCTGAGCGGCAAAAAATACTTTGAACTTACACATGTCCAGAAACTAAACTGGCTTCGACTGATCCGGAGTCAGAATGTTGGCCCTGCCACATTCCGGGACCTGATTTCCCATTATGGCACTGCAG
>JBCCYR010000498.1:0-2034 GCA_039189355.1 Pseudomonadota bacterium | reverse complement strand
TGGGCAAGCTGGGGAGCCACAATCGCCCATCACTGATGAATTGATAATTAAATGCACAAAAGGGCGGTCCTGTTGGCCGCCCTTTTGGTTTAAGAGAATGCAATATCAGACAAGCGCAAGGGAAAGCGAATTGGGAGACGGTAACTAATGCGCGGTTCAACACTTTTGGTTTTGGCATGCATGTTTGTTGGGCTTCTGGTTCTGGGAGCGCTCGGAACCTGGCAGGTCAAACGCATGCTCTGGAAGGAAGATCTGATTGAACAGGTCAACAACCGGATTAGTCAGCAACCGGTCAATCTTCTGGATTTGTTGTCCAATCCCGTTGCCAAGGAAAGTCACGAATATATTCCGGTTTCAGCTTCCGGTACATTTGATCATGAAAGCGAAGTTTATTTCTTCACGACCGGAAGAACCGGGCGCTCGGGCTGGAATGTGCATACACCGCTCATCCTGGAAAACGGCAAGGCGTTGATTGTCAATCGCGGGTTTGTGCCGTTTGAAATGAAATCTCCCTCCGAACGTCTTGAGGGGCAATTGGAAAGCAGTCAGTCGGTCACCGGTCTATTGCGGTTTCCACTACTGGAAAAGCCGTTTGGTTCGCTCGAAAATTCGCTTGATAGCCGGGAGTTTTACTGGCGCAATGTCGCCGAAATGTCTTCCTTGATGGGGAGTGATGATGGGCTTGAATTCCTGCCGGTTATTGTTGACGCAAATGATGCACCAAACCCTGGTGGCTGGCCACAAGGCGCAACAACCATTATTTCTTTTCCGAACAACCACTTGCAATATGCAATAACGTGGTATGGACTTGCCTTGACATTGTTGGGTGTTGGGGGATTCTTCCTGTATTCAAGGCGTGGGACTGAAAATGAATGAGAAACCGGAACTGACATTGAGATTATGCGGGCCGCGGGGGTTTTGTGCCGGTGTAGACCGCGCAATCCAGATGGTCGTATTGGCGCTCAAGAAATACGGTGCCCCCGTTTATGTTCGCCATGAGATTGTGCACAACCGTTATGTCGTTGAAGGTCTTGAAGAAAAGGGGGCTGTATTCGTCAAGGAACTGGATGAGATTCCGCCCACCACCCAGCCTGTAATATTCTCGGCGCATGGTGTTCCAAAATCTGTGCCGGCCAATGCAGAAGCCCTGAACCTGCATTATCTGGATGCTACCTGCCCACTGGTTTCCAAGGTCCACAAACAGGCGTTAAGACATATCCGGCAAGGCCGCCATGTATTGTTGATCGGTCATGCGGGACACCCTGAGGTGATCGGTACAATGGGTCAGGTGCAACCCGGTGAAATGACCCTTGTCGAAGATGTTGAGCAGGCAATTGCTTACCAGCCTGACGATCCCGATGCCCTTGGTTTTGTAACCCAGACAACCCTGTCGGTAGACGATACGGCAGAAATTCTTGAGACCTTGCAAAAGCGATTCCCGAACATGCAAGCTCCGGCTGCTGAATCGATTTGCTATGCCACGACAAATCGTCAGGAAGTGGTAAAAGTCGCTGCGGAAGGTGCAGGTCATTTTCTGATTGTCGGTGCTCCGAATTCATCCAATTCCAAACGGCTTGTTGAAGTGGCGAGCAGGGCAGGTGCAGCCAATGCAGCACTTGTGCAAAAGGCTGCTGATATCCCCTGGAATGAAATGGAAGGCGTTTCTGTGGTTGGTTTGTCTGCCGGAGCCTCGGCACCCGAAATTCTGGTCAATGAAATCATTGAAGCATTCAGGGCACGCTTTCACCTAACACTTGATCTGGTTGAGACCGTCAAGGAGGATGAAGAGTTTCTGGTTGCCCGTGACTTACGCGATACCGAATTGCTGCCGCAAGACATGGCATTCGTAAACGGAACGGCATAAGTGGCAGTTTACACCCAAATCCCGGATTCCGAGCTGAAGGAATATCTCACGCGCTATGATATTGGCGAACTGCATTCGCTCAAGGGTATTGCTGAAGGTGTTGAGAATTCCAATTATCTGCTGACCACAGATACCGGAATGTACATTCTGACCCTGTATGAAAAACGTGT
>JBCCYR010000497.1:0-2041 GCA_039189355.1 Pseudomonadota bacterium | reverse complement strand
GTTGTATGCGATGCAGCGAGTTTTGCCAGTATCGCCGAACAACTCGTACAAAAATTCACCTGTCCCTGTTTTGACGCCCCATTTCACAGGAGAATCTAAATTGATTCTCACTTGTGTAACGGTCACAGTTAATAAAGCGTCACTTCAAAAAAGCAAACACCGTCAACTGTTTCGTCGATTTCAGCCCTCATAAGTGCGGTAATCCCGAAATGAGGCTGAAACAAGACAAATTTAAGGGAGAAGGTGTTTGAAAGTGAAGTGGGTTTTACCACTCCCCTGTATTGCCCATGCTCAACCAGGGTTCGGCGGGCTCAAGCGGTTCACCCTTTTGGAGCAACTCGACGGAAATGTTGTCCGGTGACCGGATAAAAGCCATCTGTCCGTCGCGGGGAGGGCGGTTGATCGTTACCCCCTGTTCCATCAGGTGCGCACATGTTTGATGAATATCGTCAACGGCAAAAGCCAGATGGCCGAAATTGCGTCCGCCTTTATATTCTTCAGGATCCCAATTGTAGGTGAGTTCCAGAACTGGAGCGCGGTCGGTTGACGGTTTGCCCTCCGTGTTCCCAAGATCGTCCGGGGCCGAAAGGAAAATGTTTGTAAAACGGCCAGCTTCGCTATCGTAGCGGTAGACTTCCTTCATGCCCAGTTTGCCGCAATAAAAATCCAGCGATGAATCAATGTCCGAAATCCGTACCATTGTATGAAGATATTTCATGTTGTGTTCCTCAAGGTTGGTGGCAATGTGTTATTTAGGCGAACTTTTGCACAGCTCCACCGATATTTTTCAGCTTTTTTGGAGTTTTGGCTTGCAGTAATCGTGCATCACAATGCTATCATGAGTTGAGAATCAGTGCGTCACGCGCTGGTAGATCGGCAATGTGAGAGTAAGCCACATGGTGGGGGAAAAAGAGAAGTCTCTGATTTCGTCGTCTGAATTTCCCGACGAGGCCGCTGGTGAGGTGCAACCTTCCAGTGTGGTGCAAATTGCGGGCTACATTAAGTGGTTCGATGTTTCCAAAGGTTATGGGTTTATTGTTCCGGATCAGGACATGCCGGACGTACTGCTGCATGTAACCTGTCTTCGAAACGACGGTTTCCAGACCGCACCGGAAGGTGCACGGATCGTTTGTGAAATTGTGCAGCGTGACAAAGGCTATCAGGCACTGCGTGTGCTTTCTATGGACGAATCCACCGCGACCCATCCAAACCAGAAGCCGGGTGGTAAAACCCATTTCGACGTGAAGCCCGAGAGTGGCCTGGAACGCGTTCAGGTCAAGTGGTTCAATCGCACCAAGGGTTATGGCTTTGTTACCCGCAAGGATGAGGACATTTTCGTCCATATGGAAACCCTGCGCCGCTTCGGCTTGACCGAGTTGCGTCCTGGCCAATGGGTTCTCGTGCGTTTCGGTGAAGGGCCAAAGGGTTTGATGGCCGCAGAAATATTCCCGGACAATGATCCGCGCTCACAAAGCGTCAACTGATTACATTTTCTGAAAACAAATTTTCACCTTTATCCGTGCTATGTATCACAGCGAGGATTCGGGAGAGGTATTATGAGTTCTGCGAATGGTGCATTCATGATCAGGGCAGTTTGCGCATTTCTTCTTGCGGCCTTCGTTATGGTTGTAAACGTGCATGCACAACCTGCACCTGATCCCAATGCTGTATTTCCGGTTGAAACGCTCGCTGTCAAAACCAGCGCAGGAGAATTCACCTTCACAATTGAAGTTGCGGATGAGGATGCAGAGCGCCAACGTGGCTTGATGTTCCGGCAGGCCATGCTGCCAACCCACGGCATGCTGTTTGAATTTCAGAAAACGCAGGTAATTTACATGTGGATGGAAAACACGGTTTTGCCACTCGACATGATCTTTATCCGGTCTGATGGTTCAGTGGCCAGGGTTGAAGAAAATACTACGCCGTTCTCCCGCCGGATCATCGCTTCGGGCGAACCGGTGTCCCATGTACTTGAACTCAATGCCGGGATGGTGCGCCAGATTGCCCTGAA
Organism: Pseudomonadota bacterium; assembly: GCA_039189355.1. Lineage (GTDB taxonomy): Bacteria > Pseudomonadota > Alphaproteobacteria > Rhizobiales > Rhizobiaceae > JAALLB01. Next base: position 30 of record JBCCYR010000497.1, on the reverse strand, counting down.
ACCGGACGACATCATTCTCCACCGGTTTTT
>JBCCYR010000496.1:0-2054 GCA_039189355.1 Pseudomonadota bacterium | reverse complement strand
GCCCAGGTGATGAGTTAACCTCCAGTACTTTGGGGCCTTCATTGCTTTCCAGAATGTCGACACCGGCAACAGACAGGCCAAGCAGTTTTGTGGCAAGGCGTGCAGTATCGCGAATCTGCTTGTTCAACCGCGCTGACTTTGCCGTGCCGCCGCGGTGAAGATTGGAGCGGAATTCGCCGTCGGGTGCCTGCCGCCGCATGCCGGCAACCACCTTGTTTCCAATTACCAGACAGCGCAGATCAGCCCCGGCCGCTTCCTTGACGAATTGCTGGATCAGGAAATCCGCGTTAAGGCCGCGAAAGGCATCCACAAGGCTTTCTGCCGCCTTTTTTGTTTCCGCAAGCACAACGCCTTTGCCCTGGGTGGAGGAAATCAGTTTCACGACTGCAGGAGCACCGCCCACGAGTTCAATCAGGTGCTGGGTATCTTTCGGTGAATGGGCAAATGCGGTTACTGGAGTGCGTACTTTTCCGGATGTCAGAATCTGGTGTGCGAGCAGTTTGTCTCTTGATGCCCCAATCGCATCTGCGGAATTCAGACAATAAGCTCCTGTGCTTGCAAACTGTCTCAACACTGCCATGCCGTAGGGCGTGACTGATGCTCCAATGCGTGGAATCACCGCATCGTAATAGGGAAGGGGCTTCCCGTCGTAATGAACTTCGGGGCGCAGGCCTCCCATTTTGAGGTAACAGCGTGTCGTGTTGATATGCTCGATTACATGCCCACGCTCTTCTGCAGCTTCCATAAGCCTTTTGCTTGAATAATTTTCCGGCTCCCTTGTCAGGATTGCCAGTCTGAGGGCCCGCTTTACCGGCTGCGTGCGTCTTCCCCTCTTGTAGAGGTTATAATCGAGCTCTGGTTGCAAGAACGAACTGTTGGGATTGACCACCATGTCATCCTGCAAGGCACTTCGTCCGAGCAGCATCCGGTAGGCCATGGTTTCACGGTTTGTCAGTGTGATTTCCGATCGCCATACCCTGTCACCCATTTCGAATTCGGTTTCGATGACGAAGCGCAATTCGGATTCGCCATTCGAACTTGTCACGTTCCGGCGATCTACAACGGGTGCTGAACAGGTTACCTGAAGCCCCGGATTGTCCGGGTCAGGCTGAACAAGAAAGCGGACCTGTGGTTTGGCTGCAGAGCCAAACGGTTCGATGAAAGAGGCATGTAGTGCGGAGGTTTTTGCACCTGTGTCAACCTTGGCTTTTATGGCGCCAAGCGCAAGTTGGGGAAGTGAAAGCCATTCTTCCCAGCCCAGTATGAATGGCTCACTCATGTATTTCCCCTTGATCCCATTGTTTTCTGAACTTTAATTCTTGTTCAAAGAGAAGGAGATTGGAAGGAAAACCTGATCAGCTCATTGCCTTTTGCAGGTTTTCATCAATCTTGTCGAGGAAGCCGGTTGTTGAAAGCCAGGGCTGATCCGGTCCGATGAGCAATGCCAGGTCCTTGGTCATGTAGCCGGATTCAACAGTGCCGACACAGACATCTTCCAGCGTTTTTGCAAATTTTGCGAGTGCTTCATTCCCGTCCAGCTTTGCACGGTGGGAAAGCCCGCGGGTCCAGGCAAAGATAGATGCAATGGAATTGGTTGAGGTTTCTTCGCCTTTCTGATGCTGGCGATAGTGACGGGTAACCGTGCCGTGGGCTGCTTCGGCTTCAACGGTTTTGCCGTCCGGGCTCAACAGTACGGATGTCATAAGGCCAAGTGAGCCAAAACCTTGTGCGACAGTATCGGACTGAACATCGCCATCATAGTTTTTACACGCCCATACGTAGCCGCCGGACCATTTGAGTGCTGAAGCGACCATGTCATCGATCAGGCGGTGCTCATACCAGATTTTTGCTTCTTCAAACTTTGCCTTGAACTCATTGTCATAGATTTCCTGGAACAGGTCCTTGAACTGCCCGTCATAGGCCTTGAGGATCGTGTTCTTGGTCGACAGATAGCAAGGCACACCCCTTGAGAGTGCATAGTTCATGGATGCGCGTGCGAAATCCTTGATGGAGTCATCAAGGTTGTACATCGCCATTGCAACACCGGATGACGG
>JBCCYR010000495.1:0-2070 GCA_039189355.1 Pseudomonadota bacterium | reverse complement strand
CCGCTGTCACATGTTCTTCCTGTTCGGGTTCAGGTGCAAAACCCGGTTCATCTCCCGTGACCTGTGGTACCTGTGCGGGAAGTGGGCGTGTCCGTGCATCCCAAGGTTTCTTTTCAATTGAGCGCACATGTCCTGATTGTCAGGGACGGGGTGAAGTGATTTCTGATCCATGTCCGGATTGTGCTGGTCAGGGCCGTGTAACCAAAGAGCGGTCATTGTCTGTGGATATCCCGGCAGGGATCGAGGATGGTGTTCGCATCCGGCTTGGCGGTGAGGGCGAGGCTGGTGCGCGTGGCGGACCTGCCGGGGATTTATATATATTCCTGTCCATTAAACCTCATGAATTTTTCCAGCGCGATGGGGCGGATCTTTTTTGCAAAATTCCGATTTCAATGGTTACGGCTGCTTTGGGCGGACAGTTTGAAGTCGTTGGGCTTGATGGTTCAAAGTCACGGGTCAAGGTTCCGGAAGGCACACAAACAGGCAAGCAGTTTCGGTTGCGTAGCAAGGGTATGCCGATCATGCGGTCTTCCGATCAAGGGGACATGTATATTCAGGTGGTTACGGAAACCCCGCAAAATCTGAGTAGAAAACAACGAGAGCTTCTGGAAGAATTCGACACATTGTCTTCCGAGGCAAACAGTCCCCAGTCCACCGGTTTCTTCTCTCGCATGAAAAACTTTCTTGACGGGTTCTCGGATTGATGGTTTTCAACTGCTGAATTGAAAGTGTTCGAAATGAGCAGACCAAAAATCCTCGTATTCTCCGGATCGATCCGTTCTGGCTCAGTCAATGCGCGTTTGGTTGATGCAGCTGTCGCAGAACTGGCATTGTTTGAATGTGACGTCACGCGTATTTCCCTGTCTGACTATGCGTTGCCACTGTATGACGGAGATCTGGAGGCGAAAGACGGCATTCCTGAAAATGCGTTGAAACTGGCCCGCCTGTTTCATGAGCATGACGGTGTCTTTATTGCATCACCGGAGTACAACGGCTCCCTGACCCCGCTTCTGAAAAACACCATTGACTGGATATCACGTGTGAGTGCTGATGAGGATGGCCCGATTATAGCTTATCGAGACAAGGTGTGTGCCATCGGTGCGGCATCTCCAGGTGCGATGGGGGGCATCAGCATGCTGTATCATCTACGAGATATACTGGTCAGGCTTGGAATGCTTGTTATTTCAGAGCAAGTTGCCGTGGGTAATGCCGCTTCTGCATTTGATGATGATGATCGTTTGACCGAAGGTCGTGCTGCAGAGTTTTTTGGCAAGGCCTGTAAGTCATTGGTTGAGAAATCGCAAAGGATTGCCGGCTGATGAATGCAAAAGATCGCCTCATTGTTCCGTTGGATTTGCCGACGTTGAAAGATGCCGAGGCGATGGTGGAGACGTTGGGTAGCGCAGTTACTTATTATAAGATCGGCCACCAACTTGCCTTCGCCGGGGGCTTGGCCTTTGCGTCTGATCTTCTGGCAGAGGGCAAAAAAGTTTTCCTCGATATGAAACTCCTCGACATTGACAATACAATATCCAAAGGCGTTGAGAACATTGTGAAAATGGGTGTCCAGATGACAACCTTGCACGCCTATCCAAAAGCCATGAAAGCAGCCGTGGAAGCAGCCAAGGGTAGCGATCTGTGCCTTCTGGTAGTCACGGTATTGACCTCGATGGATGATGATGATCTGCGCCAGGCCGGGTACGGACAAGATGCCCGCTCACTCGTGCTAAAACGCGCCGGTCAGGCAGGCGACTTGGGCATGGGTGGTGTTGTGGCTTCCGCTCAGGAAGCCATGGAGATCCGGAAAATCATTCACCCGGAAATGGCGATTGTAACGCCGGGCATCCGGCCCTCGGGCTCGGATGTTGGTGACCAGAAGCGGGTGATGACACCTGCGGACGCCATCACTGCTGGCGCGACCCACCTTGTTGTCGGAAGACCAGTAACCGGTGCTCAGGATCCCAAATCCGCTGCCGAACAAATCCATTTAGAGATCGCCTCAGCGCTGTAATCACCCCCAGTGCCTTGTATCTGGTGTTCGGAGTTCCTACCTAACGTAGAGGAAGATAT
>JBCCYR010000494.1:0-2094 GCA_039189355.1 Pseudomonadota bacterium | reverse complement strand
GTCAAAAACTGGCTTGATGAGCGCGGACAACAGGAAACCAGAACCATTACGGTTGCTCCGCACGACAAATCCAAACCGCGCGAATTCTTTGCAAGACTGGATATTGAAAACCTCGTTAAGGGATTGCCGAAACTGCCGGATCGCATTCGTGCACTCTCGCCCTTCGATCCCGTGACACGGGACCGCAAACGGCTCACGTGGCTGTTCGGCTTTGACTACACGATCGAAATTTACGTCCCGCCAGAGAAGCGCAAATACGGTTACTACATTTTCCCGCTTCTGGAACGCGACAAGCTGATCGGGCGGATAGACATGAAAGCAGAGCGATCTGAAAACAGGATATCAGCTTCAAAGCTTTGGCTCGAACCAAAGGTAAAATGGTCTGCCACCCGCGAGGAGAAACTGATGGCCGAACTCTCACGACAAGCGCGTCTTTGCACTGTCAAAGAGATTGATTGGGATGCTTCAAGAATAGTATCCTGAATGCGGGTATTATCCGGAGGATTTCAAGATGGTTTTTTCAGGTATCAATTATCTCGCCATTCCACTCGCCGCGATTGCCGGCATGATTACAGGTGCAATCTGGTATGGCGTATTCGCGAAACAGTGGATGAAAGCGGTTGGGTTTACAGAGGAAGACGTCCAGCAAAAAGCTTCACTCTATATTGTTGCTGTGATCGCTCAGGTTGTCATCGCCTATATGATGGCAGGCATCATCGGACATCTAGGTGAAGTGACCGTGGCAAGCGGTGTTATTTCGGCAGCGTTTTGCTGGCTTGGCTTTTGCGTTGCACCAATGGCCGTCAACCATCGCTTCCAGGACAAAGGCTGGGACCTGACCCTTATTGATGGTGGTTTCTGGCTAGTAGTCTTCCTGTTGCAAGGGGCAATCATTGGCTGGATGGGAGTTTAGCATCAATAATACAATTATTTATCTGACCGGGTTTCCAGCAAGCGGGAAGCTGACAATCGCTAAACGTCTATGCGAAGTAACCGGTGCAATCCTGGTTGATAATCACACGATCAACAATCCGATTCTTCAATTGGTCAGAAAAACTGGCAAAGATCGGATTTCACCAGAGGTATGGCACGAAACAGCAAAGATTCGAGAAATTGTCTTCGATGCAATGACCAAACTGGTAGCTGTCGATACAAGTTTTGTTCTGACAAATGTGTTGGTAAACCTCTCAGAGGATAGAGAGCTTTTTGAACTTGTTAGAAAAATAGCAGCAAGAAGAAAGGCGCTCTTCTTGCCGGTCAAATTGGTCTGTGAACAGAACGAATTAATCAGGCGAATTACCAATCCGGATCGTGAAGAAAAATTAAAGCTTACAGATCCGGCAAGACTCACTGAAATTATTGAAAAGTACGATCATCTTGAACTTGATGATTTGAATTGGCTGGAACTTGACACAACCACCCAGCATCCTGACGATATTATCAGGCGGATTCAGGGTCGGTTAGAAGAAATGCAAATTTAGCGCTCTAACTCGCAAGTCCTGCAAACATCGCACCCAGCGCTACAAGGTGGATGAGCATGATGGCGCGATCGTTCCACATCACACCGACAATGAACCAGCCAATAAGTCCGACCAGAAACAGGTAGATGTTTAGCGGCGTCAGCCCGAAAGCGGTGGCGGTGTATCCGAAAATCTGGATGATGGACGCCACCCACTTTATGATGAAGGCAATTTTGTCGTTACCCAAACCGGCTTTTTCTGCCTCAGTTTCCATGATGTTGCCTTTCGCGGTTTGCTTCAGCGGCGTGTCAGCCAGTTCCAGAATTCCTTGACGGCCCTCGCACGCTCTTCCGGCGCACGGCGCATACCCAGTTCAACTTCACGGTAAAAATCGCTTGGGCTCATTGTCTGGTAGGCTGAATATGTCTTGGGAGTGGACATTGTCTTTTTCCTTTCCTTGCTTGATACGGTTAAAATAATTTCTGGACAGCCATCTGACAAACTTGTAATTCTTGTCTTTCAGTTCAAAGAATTTTAAGTCAAATGAGAAAACTCCCCCCTGTAAACGCTGTTCGCGCCTTTGAGGCGGCATGTCGGCATCTGCAATTCCAGCAGGCGGCAGAAGAGCTCGGCG
>JBCCYR010000493.1:0-2109 GCA_039189355.1 Pseudomonadota bacterium | reverse complement strand
TGGAGTTGATCAGGCTCTGTGTGGCAAGTGGTGTAAAAACGAATATTTGCCAAAAACCGTTTTGCAATTCGATAGACGAGGCAAAGACTGCAAACTCAATCTGCAATGACAATGATGTCTTGCTTGTTGTACATGAAAACTTCAGGTTTCAGCCCTGGTACCGCTCGATGAAGCAGGCATTGGACAAAGGCTTGATTGGCGATGTTCACCAGCTTACTTTCCGGCTCCGAACCGGCGATGGCCAGGGACCGGAAGCCTATCTGGACCGCCAGCCCTATTTTCAGAAAATGGAGAAGTTCCTTATTCGTGAAACAGGGGTTCACTGGATCGATACATTCAGATTTCTTTTGGGAAATCCGACAGCTGTATACGCTGATTTACGTCAACTAAATCCTGCAATCTCCGGTGAAGATGCAGGCTATTTCATTATGGAGTTTGAGGATGACAGACGCGCCCTGTTCGATGCCAACCGTCATCTGGACCATGATGCTGAAAGCTGCAGAACGACGCTGGGCGAAGCGTTGCTGGAAGGAACAAGAGGAACCATCACGTTGTCGGGGAACGGCGAAGTAAAATTGCGCGAGTTTGGATCGCATGATTATACCATCTTGCTTCATGCAGAAAATTGGCCGGGGTTTGCAGGCGACTGTGTTTTTGAACTGCAATCCCATGTGATTGCCGCCCTCAACAAGGGTGAGGCACCAGAAAATACTGTAGAGGAGTATCTTACGATTCTTGAATTGGAAGCAGCAATCTACCAATCTGCTGAAACAGGTCAGAAGGTGAAGTTATATGGCTCAAGCCAAACCTGAAAAAATTGCAGCCAAAGCAACTGCAAAAGGTAAATCAAATACGCAGCAGGCGTTGTCGGTACTCAAAAACCTGATACTTGAGAACCGGCTTGCTTCCGGTTCAAATCATCTTGAAAGCGAACTTGCAGAAATGCTTGGCATGTCACGCACACCTGTTCGTGAAGCAACATTGATTTTGGAAGCGCAAGGCTTGGTCGAGGTGAAACCGCGGCACGGTGTCAGGATACTCTCCCTTTCTCCGGAAGACATGACCGAGATTTATGACATCCTGACTGAACTGGAAAGTCTGTCAGCCCAGTTAGCCGCACAAAAGAAATATGAAGAGAAGGCTTTTGAAGTTGCAGAAGAAGCCATTCGAAGCATGGATGAGGCATTGGCGAGAGAAGACAGGGAAGCCTGGGCAATTGCTGACGAAGTGTTCCATTTGGAGTTGGTGCGATTGGGCGGCAACAGACGGATTGCTAAAATCTGCCAGATCTATAATGACCAGGTACGCAGGGCCAGAAACCTGACACTTAACCTGCGTCCCAAGCCGACAAAATCAAATGACGACCACCGCAGGGTATTAAAGGCTATTCGCAAGGGAGACGCCGGAACGGCTTGGGAAATACACCGTGCCCATCGGGTGCAGGCAAAGAAGATGCTTGTTGGCTTGCTTGAGCAATATGGTTTTCACAGTGTTTGAGTTTCAGCTAGGTTTTTTGCGTATTGTCTGGCCCATTTTTCTGCATCACCAAAGCGGATGTATTGTCACCATTAAACCAATGGTGCGGACTTGACCGGACTGGCTGATTGCCAGCCAACCCGGGTCTTTTAAAGTCGCAGGACAAGCCTGCCATCATCAGTAATATACGTTAATGCAACGACGGTATTTTTTGAACCAGTATGGTGATCCGGTATACTTCGCCTTTTTCAGGAAATAGCGGCAGTTATGCACCGGACGGTAGTCATGGTAATCATGCCAGACATGGCCATAGAAGTGTTTGCCTTGGAAATGGCGACCCTTGTGTTTGCCACCAGCTTCAGCAACGGAAACAGTTGCCAGAACACTGGCTGAAAGTGCGAGGGCTGCGATAATTTTACGTGTCATTTTAGTTCTCCAATCTTTGGATGGTTTCAGTTTACGAAGAACTATTTGGACCTTTGATGTTTCAGTTCGGCGTCGTTGCAACAGGCTTGACGCTTCAATTGTTTCAAAAGGTTTTCAGTATTGAAAACAATCCGGTGCCCCTGGAGCAATATGCTGCAAAGCAGTTAAACGACCTCAGCCAATCAAGCCCAAGGCATCTGAATGATT
>JBCCYR010000492.1:0-2130 GCA_039189355.1 Pseudomonadota bacterium | reverse complement strand
GGCAATTCTGCTGACTGCATCGCCCGACCGTGCTGCCAGTACCACATTGACACCAAGCGATGCCATGTGACGTGCGGCAGCTTCGCCAATGCCCTTGCTCGCGCCGGTAATGATTGCTGTTTTGCCTGATAATTCCTGCATGAGTTTTCCCGTGAAAAAGCCGATTTTGTTTATTCAATAAATATTCTTCCGGCAGGGATAACTCAAGCTTCCGGCGAGGAAATGTCCGTTAAATTTTCATTGTCCGGGTCCGTTTCAACACTTGCGTTTTCCGCTTCCAATTCCGATTCACCTGTCTCATCCAAGTCCCTGAATTCAGGATCATTTTCCGCAAAATCTTCCTCATTATCCGTTATTTGTTCGACGAAATCTGAAGCCGTCTCAACTGTCTTGCTTGCAGTATCCGAGACATTCACGAATGCGCCTTCATAGAGCGGCTTTATGGCTGTGTGCATGCCATAGGCATTCGCCTGCGCGGAAATGATGCCGTTCTCCAGCAATTGCTTTTTCAGAACCGTGGCAGTGGCATTATCGATCTGAAGGAGTCTTTGAAGCATCCCAAGATTACACTTGTTGTGCGCACGGACAATCATCTCCGCCCACTGATAAGTATGCGCAGAGACAGCCGGTGCAACGGAGGGGGTGGCAATGGCGATTGAAGGGATTGGCAACGCCGGCAGCAGGCCTGCAGCACCGATTGATTTCAGAAATGAGCGTCTGTCCATAATGCTCGATATAAGCATAAGTCTGGCTTTCGAAAAGAGCGGTTGACAGTTGTTTCCAAAAAGGTAAGCATTGTTGACCTATTGGAGAAAAGAGATGCCGCTGGATGTATTTGTCGCCTTGCTGGGCTTTTCGTTTGTGTCATCCGTGACGCCCGGTCCGAACAACATCATGCTGCTGACTTCGGGTGTAAATTTCGGGTTTCGCAGGACCATTCCACACATGTTCGGAATTGCGTTCGGCTTTGGCGTCTTGTTGCTTGCCGTGGGATTCGGACTAAAGGAAATCTTTGAACAGGTGCCGCTGGCACAAACTGCGATCAAGATCGCTGGTGCAATCTATCTTCTTTATCTTGCTTGGCAGATTGCAAATTCCGGGCCCGTGGAGGCTGGAGAGGCAGGCGGCAGGCCCATGACCTTTCTAGGTGCTTCACTGTTTCAGTGGGTAAATCCGAAAGCATGGGTAATGGCGATTTATGCGATGACAGCTTATACGGGGCAACCGGATTTCGTGACCAGTGTTTTCATCGTATGCGGAGCTTTCGTGGTGGTGAATTTCCCCAGCGTATCAATCTGGTGCGGGTTCGGTGTTGGGCTCAGGGAATGGCTTTCTGACCCCAAGCGCCTTAAGATTTTCAATATTTCAATGGCTTTGCTGCTTGTCGCCAGCCTGTGGCCCATGCTGCGGTAATTTTCTTGCTGCAAATCAACCGGAATCATGCAACCTGTCGAGACCGTTTCATGTCCTGATTGAAGCGGTTTGATTGTAAAGATTTTTTGCCGTGGCAAGGAGAATACCGCAGCGCGATGCCATAGTATCGGGCGAGGATTTCGACAAAGTCATGACGAAAAAGATTACAAAGCATAAAAAGCTGAAATTGAACCTGTGAAATGAAAGCAATGAATTATTATCGCTTGAACTTGATCTTTTGCACGCTGACAGCGTTGCGCACGATTTGCGGTACTCGTACCGCAGCATTGCATGCGCCTTGTGAGCCGCACAAAATTTACGGCGTTCAAACAATCCAATCAGGACATGAAGCGGTCTAAATGCAATTTTCACCACAACAGGATCACGCTCTGGTTGAAGTCAACCGCTGGTTGAAGGCCGGTGAGCGGCAGGTTTTCCGTCTGTTCGGCTATGCAGGTACGGGAAAGACAACACTGGCAAGACATTTGGCAGAAGGCGTTGATGGCGACGTGTTGTTTGCAGCCTTTACAGGCAAGGCGGCACAGGTATTGCGGTCGCGCGGGGCGACAAAGGCATCGACCATTCATTCCCTGATTTACCGCCCCAAGGGCGAGGAAACCGTTGAAGATGAAGAGACCGGTAAAAAAGAAGTGCTGCCGATGTTTTCTCTCAACCGGCAAAGCCCGCTTTCCAAGGCCGCGCTGATCGTCATCGATG
>JBCCYR010000491.1:0-2133 GCA_039189355.1 Pseudomonadota bacterium | reverse complement strand
CCATGATCCGGGCTGCCGCAAAGAATCATGGTTTCGTCACCATGATCACCGATCCGGCAGATTATCCGGAAGTGCTTGAACAGCTCGACAAATACGAAATTCACACAACATTCGAACTCCGCAAACGGCTGGCGCACAAGGCTTTTGCCCGCACGGCGAATTACGATACTGCGATATCAAACTGGTTTGCAGGTGAAACGGGACAATCGATGCCGCTTCACAGAAGCGTTTCAGGAAAACTTGCCTCTGAAATGCGCTACGGTGAAAATCCGCACCAGGCGGCAGGCTTCTATCTGACCGGAGAGAAACGCCCCGGCGTTGCAACTGCAGAGCAGCTTCAGGGCAAACAACTTTCCTATAACAACATCAATGACACGGATGCTGCCTTCGAGCTCGTTTCAGAATTCTCACCGGAGGCAGGTGCTGCGGTCGCCATCATCAAACACGCAAACCCCTGCGGCGTTGCCCGTGGCAACACTCTGGCTGATGCTTACCGCAAAGCACTTGCTTGTGATCCGGTTTCAGCATTTGGCGGCATTATTGCACTCAACCAGCCGCTGGATGCAGAAGCCGCAAAAGAGATTGTCGAAATCTTTACAGAAGTCATCATTGCACCGGACGCGAGCAAAGAGGCACGTGAAATCATTGCTTCAAAAAAGAACCTGCGCCTGTTGGTAACGGATGGTTTGCCGGATGCCTCAAAACCCGGCCTTTCTGTCAAAACCGTTGCGGGCGGACTGCTGGTCCAGGATCGTGACAGCCGGGTGATAGACGATCTGGATTTGAAGGTGGTTACAAAAGTCCAGCCAACAGACCACCAACTCGCTGACATGAAGTTCGCCTTCCAGGTTGCAAAGCACGTGAAATCAAACGCAATCGTTTACGCCAGGGACCTTGCAACTGTTGGTATCGGTGCCGGACAGATGAGCCGGGTGGACTCGTCCCGCATTGCTGCACGAAAGGCGGTGGATGCAATGGAAGCAGCTGGCGGCAGCGAGCCCCTCACCACCGGCTCTGCCGTTGCGTCTGATGCATTCTTCCCGTTTGCAGACGGATTGCTTTCAGCCGTGGAAGCGGGTGCAACCAGCGTCATTCAACCGGGCGGCTCCATGCGGGATGATGAAGTCATTGCCGCTGCAGACGAAGCCGGTATCGCCATGGTCTTTACCGGCACACGCCATTTCAGGCATTGACGCGGTTCTGTTTGACCATTGGCAGCAGCAGCAGCGAAACAATAAACAACAGAATGACCGGTATGACACCGATTGGCTGACTTCCGCTCATGTTCGTGAAAACCGCGACCAGAAACGGCGCCAGAAATGCAGTCGCTTTTCCCGAGAACGCATACAGCCCGAAAGCCTCGGTCATCCGGTCAGGTTCAGCCTGATCTGCCATCAGGGTGCGCGATGCAGCTTGCAATGCACCACCGCAGGCACCAATCAATCCGCCGCAAATATAAAAGACAATATCCGGCAGACTTGAACTCTCTCCAACATTGACCAGCAGGACATGTGACGGGTCCAGCGTAATGACAACAATGCTCGAGATGGTCAGCAAAACGACTGACAGGGTGACCACAAATTTCGGACCAAAGCGGTCATCCAGCCGGCCGCCAAGCATGGCACCGGCAATTCCGGTAATGTTTGCGATAATTCCAAAAATGCCGATCTGCACAATCGACCATCCAAGAACACCACCGGCATAAATACCGCCAAAGGTATAAAGGCCGTTCAATGCATCCCGGTACAACATGGAAGAACCAAGATAGGCAAATAGTGACTTGTTGCCCGGCAGGGCTTTTATGGTTTCAACAAGCTGCGACAGGCCTTGCTTTATCGCCCCGGAGACATGCTCCCTTCTTGGTGCATCAGGCGTGAACAAAAACAGGGGAATGATAAAAATCAGGAACCACGCAGCAGTTAAAGGTCCTGTGGCACGTTCACCTTCCTTTGCTGATGCATCAATGCCGAACAAGGGTTCGGAGCCGAGCAATGTGGTACCTTCATTGTTCGTTGCCATGGTCAGCAGAACAATGATCAACGTCAACAGCCCCGCCCCGTAACCAAGCGCCCATGCATTTCCGGACAAACGGCCAAGCTTGGAGCGTGGGACCAGATCAGGCATCATTGCATT
>JBCCYR010000490.1:0-2135 GCA_039189355.1 Pseudomonadota bacterium | reverse complement strand
TCAAGCCTGATTGCACCGCAACTGATCGGTCATCACAATGCATTTGCATTGCTCGGCCTTGGCGAAGGCTTTGATGCCCAGCGCGCGAAAGAAGCAGGATTTGTGAACCAGGTCGTTGATCCGGAAATCCTGGAGGAAACTGCTAAGGCAGTTGCTGCTGATCTTGCTTCAAAGCCAAAGCAGGCAATGAAGCTTTCCCGAGACTTGATCCGTGGTGACCGCACGCCAGTTCTTGAACGCATGCGTGAAGAAGCCGTTCTGTTCGGTGAGCGGCTTGAATCCGATGAAGCCAAACAGGCTTTCATGGCGTTTATGGCGAAAGGCCAGAAAAAAGCCGGCTAGCTGTAATTTGCGCCACGAAGCTGTGAGATTGCCTTTTGCACACGTTGCCAGTCATCGGCCTCTTCGTGCTTTCCCTTTGCCTTGAGTGTTTGCGCCTTTTGGGCAGCTTCATATTCTGATTTGTCACCATGCGCCCGGTAAAATTGCTGGGCGACTTCATGAATTTCTACAGCGTTCATAATGTAACCTCCCTTGTTTCCTCCAGTGTAGTCTGGAAAATTGGCGGAATTTTGCGGCAATGGATAGCGTCAGGGGTAGTAAACAGAGACTTGCGGCCAGGTTGCTGGCCAGTCCTTTGCCTGCATGCGCCGGATGTACTGATCGTGTCTGGTCATGCCCGATGGCGTTGGCCGTCCTCGCATGTTCATCAGATCGTCCAGTCCGTAGGGCGCAATAACTGTGATCGTATCATCGCATTCAAGCCGTACCGCCACACAGGTTGGTGTTTCAAGCCAGAACCGCAAAGCATCTTCAGTGCCTGTATAGGGTTTATCCTCGTTGCGCAGATGCATGCGGGCCTGATTGCGAACAGACCACGGAACCTTTGTTGTGGTTTCCTGAAGTTGCTTTTCCAGAAGACTTTCCCGCTTTTTTTGAAACATCAGCCGGGTCAAAATACAAGACATCCACATCCTGCAGCGGAGTCATTTTTTCATATCCATGGAGATGGTCCCAGACTGCATTGCGTACAAAGCCTGCACCGATTGCCCAATCCGGCAGACTAAGCGAGCGGACCGTTTCAAGACATTGTATGTGAAATGCGCTTTGTCTGATTATCTGCACAACCAGTGTTGCGTGTTCCTGATTCATCTTTCGAGTAACACCACGATTTCAACATGCGGCGTATACTTGAACTGGTCAATCGGCGTAATGCGATGAATCCTGTATCCACCATCCATCAAAATTCCCAGATCGCGCACCAAGGTAACCGGATTGCAGGAAACGGCAGCCACTTTCCGCACCTTTGACTTGGCAATCTGTCTTGCCTGTGCCTCGGCTCCGGCACGCGGTGGATCGAATACAACACCGTCGATCTTCTTCAATTCCTGAAAGCTTGCCGGGCGCCGATCAAGATTCCGGGTTTCGGTTTTGACCTGCTTCAGTTTCCCGCCCGTTTCCCGCCACGCCTGGTCAAGGGCTGCAAGCGCAGAAGCATTTTCTTCCACCGCCCATACAATCGACTTACCGGCAAGACTCAACGCAAAGGTTCCGATGCCGCAAAAGAGATCAGCAACAGACTTGCAATCTGACAGGTGATCACAAACGAGATTTGCCATTGCCGTTTCTGCCGCTTCGACGGCCTGAACAAAAGCCCCCGGCGGCGGCGCAACCTCGCATATACCCATTTTGAGTACAGGTTTTTGCGGTTCAATCAGGATTTCACCATCACTTGAAAACCGCGCGAACCCTGAAGCAAGTGCCTTGCGCACGAGCACAGTCTTTGTGTTTTCGTTCAGCGGCACAGAACCTTCCAGACTCAGGTCCAGACCGTTTTGGGTGGCAAGAACCGACAGCCTGAACGGCTTTTTTGTTTGTGGCAGCGACGCGCAGATTTCCCGCAGATCATCGAGGCTCCCAGAAATTTGGGGAACCAGTACCGCACAGGACGAGATGGACAAAACCGTATCGCTTGATCGTTCGGAAAAACCGAGAACAACACCCTGCTGGGTATTTCTGACATTAAAAACACATTTTCTGCGGGAGGCATCATCAAACGCAGTGAGTGGATCGACAGGATGTTTACTCGCGTCCTTGGTCGTCTCCGACGTGATTTTGTACAACGGCGATGGAAT
>JBCCYR010000489.1:0-2149 GCA_039189355.1 Pseudomonadota bacterium | reverse complement strand
CAAGACCGCAACATCCTGTTCCTGCAGCAATGGCACTACGTGCTGGCAATAATCATCGAACTCCGCCTCTGTGACAGCACCCGGATAAAGAATGCAGCTTGACACATATCCATCATCCACGGCTGCCTGAAGTTCATCAATGCCTGCAACGCCAGGATGCGCATTCAAAACAAGTCTGCACCGGTCAGTCTGGGTTCCCACGGATATTTAGCCCCGAAATACTTTATTTCCCGCCAATCAGATGCGGTGGTTTTTTGTTATTTTCAAGGCATTGAGGTGTAATTGACAGCAGTTGTAAACGTCAATCTGCTGAATTTTCAGACAATTGACGTATTCGGTCCTTGATCTGAAGCTTCTTGCGTTTCAAGTCACCGATTGTCCCTGTATCCAAATTCGAACTCGACATCAGTTCCCTGATTTGGTTGTCCAGTTGCTGGTGCCGTGTTTTAAGGGAGTCAATATGTGACTGAACTGCCATGAGCTTCTCCTCTAGTCTGTCAACAATTCGGGTAGAAAAGTGTACAACAAAATTGTCACAAGTTGAATAAGCAGAAAACGACACTGTGAAAAACTTTGTCGATAAGGCTTAAGAAACTGTTTCGATTGTTTGATTCCCAGCACCTTTCTGTTAAGCAGTGCGCTTCATTTTGCAAATTTGCCAGAGGGTCTGGATTGTGAGCACAGAAAATCCTGAAGTTGCCGTGATAATGGGCAGCCAGTCAGACTGGAAAACCATGCATCATGCGGTTGAACTGCTGAATGAGTTGGGGATCAATAACACATCCCTGATTGTATCAGCCCATCGCACGCCTGAACGCATGTTCTCATTTGCAAAATCAGCCAAAGACAACGGGCTCAAGGTTATTATCGCAGGTGCCGGGGGAGCTGCCCACCTTCCCGGCATGGTAGCATCTCTCACCCCTCTGCCTGTGCTCGGCGTGCCTGTGGAATCCAAGGCATTATCAGGCAAGGACAGTCTTCTTTCAATTGTGCAAATGCCTGCAGGCATTCCGGTTGGAACGCTGGCGATTGGAACAGCAGGGGCAAAAAATGCCGCTTTGCTTGCGGCTTCCATCATTGCGCTTTCAAACAAGATGGTGGCAGACAAGCTGGATGGTTTCAGGGAAAACCAGACTTCAAGCGTGGCTGAAATACCTGTCAACGAGGGTTGATCTTGAGCATGCAACCGGGCGAAACCATTGGCATAGTCGGCGGCGGACAGCTTGGCCGCATGCTTGCAATGGCGGCTGCAAGACTTGGTTTCAGAACAATCATACTTGACCCTCAGGCAAATGCGCCTGCTTTCCAGTGCTCAAACAAACACATCGTTGCGCCTTATGATGATCTCGAAGCGCTTGCGAAACTTGCAGAACGCTCGGCTGTTATCACCTACGAGTTTGAAAATGTCAGCGTGGCAGCAATCGGGGAACTGGAGAAAACGCTTCCCTGCCATCCAAATACAACCGCGCTTTCCACAAGTCAGGACCGCCTGACAGAGAAGAACTTCTTCAACAGCCTTGGCATAAAGACCGCCCCCTTTTTCGATGTAGGCTCCATTGAAAGCCTGAACATTGCATTGAAAGAGGTTGGCAATCGGGGAATCCTGAAGACGCGACGCATGGGATATGACGGCAAGGGACAGGTACGTGTTTCCCTCGAGGACCCCAACGGTTTGAAAGTGGCCCGCGAACTCATCGCCTCCTTTCCTTGCATTCTAGAAGGCTTTGTGGACTTTGAACGGGAAATTTCAATCATCGCAGCCCGCGGCAAAGATGGAGCTGTCAGAACATTTGACCTTGGTGAGAATGTCCACAAGGATGGAATACTTCATACAACAACAGTTCCGGCAACAGTTCCTGCACAAACCTCAATGCGGGCAAATGAAATAGCCAGTCAGGTTTTGGATGCGCTGGATTACATCGGCATCATAGGAATTGAGTTCTTTGTCATGCCTGACGGGAATTTGATAGCAAACGAATTTGCTCCACGCGTTCACAATTCGGGCCATTGGACAGAAGCTGCCTGCGCTTTTACAATATAAAACAAGTCCAACAATCAAGTTAAAGTGATTAACCCCGCGGTATGTTCTGTTTTGAATGCTCTGAGACTTGGTTGAAACATCTCTGATCTGGTACCATTATATCAGTTT
>JBCCYR010000488.1:0-2171 GCA_039189355.1 Pseudomonadota bacterium | reverse complement strand
GTTTTTCTGTAAATTTGTACATTGGCCAAATTTCATGCGATGAGTTGTGAAGCGCATTTGATCGTGAAGGTATTGCTAGTCGCAACCACACGCTTTAGGTGTTATGAATTGATTTTCAGCGGAGCTGCAAAAGCGTGTTTCATTCTTTTTTCCCCAATCCACGACTGTATTTTGGCTCTTTTGCCGTTTATGCGATTGCCTGCGTTCTCTTGTGGTTTTTTGTCCTTGTGGGGCTGGGGGACACACTCAGCATTGGCGGGTTGTTCGGGTATGGCTTCCCCGCTGAACTGGGATCAGAAGCCGATGATGCCGCCAAAGCCGCATTTGCCGCGCAAACTTCAGCGGCAAATGATTTCTGGTTCTACCAGTTTTTCCTGATTGCAATCTTTGCATTCTGCGCGTTCTGGATGCGCGTTTATCAACATCCCTGGCAACGCTGGTCTGTTGCGGGTTCGGCTGTCATATTTTTCGTAAACTGGTTCCTCGTGCAGCTCGATGTCATGATCAACGAATGGTTTGGCACCTTTTATGACATGATCCAGCGCGCACTTGGCACTCCAAACAGTGTGACCGAGTGGGAAATCTACGGCCAGATCGCCACATTTCTTCAGATTGCGCTTTTGTATGTTTTTGTGGCGGTGTTGTTCCGCTTCTTTGTAAGCCATTATGTCTTCCGCTGGCGCACAGCAATGAACGACTATTACATGTCGCGCTGGCAGGAATTGAGGAAAATCGAGGGTGCCTCCCAGCGGGTTCAGGAAGATGCAAAGAAATTTGCAGATATTACCCAGAGCCTGGGCGTGAATCTTCTCGATTCAGTCATGACACTGATCGCATTCCTGCCCTTGCTGTGGGGATTGTCCGCTCAGGTCAAGGTATTGCCGATTGTCGGTGAAGTGTCACAAGGGTTGGTTTTTGTCGCAATTCTCTGGTCGATATTCGGTACAGCGCTTGTGGCTGCTGCGGGCATCAAGCTGCCGGGGCTGGAATTCAACAACCAGAAAGTGGAAGCCGCCTACCGCAAGGAACTTGTCTATGGTGAGGACGATACCGAACGCGCCGCACCTCCAACAGTGAGGGAGCTTTTTGCGGATGTCAGGACAAATTATTTCCGGCTCTATTTCCACTACATGTATTTTAACGTGGTCCGGATTTTCTACCTGCAGATCGGCAATCTTGTTCCTTACATTGCGCTTGCACCCACTTTGGCGACCGGTGCCATAACCCTTGGTGTGATGCAGCAGATCATCCGTGCATTCAGCCGTGTTGAGGGATCCTTCCAGTATCTGATCAATTCCTGGTCAACGATCGTCGAATTGCTTTCGGTCTATAAGCGTCTGCAGGCATTCGAGGCGGTGCTGGACGGCAAGGAACTGTCAGATTCTGAACGCCGTTATATTGAACAACAGGGTTCACCCGCCGAATAATCGTTTCAGGCACATTTGACACACCGCTCTGCCATCGGGTCGATGGCCAGACGGCCGTCCGGGATTTCTTCATCGCATTCGGTGCAATAGCCATAGTCGCCGTCCGTGATGCGGCGATAGGCAAGTTCAATTCTCTGGAGATCGTGCCGGCGTGTACGTTCCTGCGCTTCTGCCATGGCCTGCTGCTGCATCGCGTCCATGCGCGAAAGCCGTCCGACTGCCTGCTGGTCAAGCTCAACCGTATCTCGGGCTTCCCTTGAAATTTCAGAAAGGCCTTCGAGTTCAACGCGCTTGGCTTCAAGCCGCTCTTTCGCTTTTTCCAGGTCTATCGTCATTTTGTCCCATTTCTGATAGGCAAGCCAGCATATAAATAAGGAAAAACATTTCAACGCAAGGATGTTTCATCATGTGGATATTGGTTGTCGGGCTGGTCGTGTTTTTAGGAATCCACAGCACACGCATGTTTGTGCCTGAATGGCGGAATTCGATCATTGAAACGCGTGGTGAAGGGCCCTGGAAAGGCATGTATACGGTTGCCTCGCTAGCAGGATTTGCCCTGCTGGTCTGGGGTTATGGTTTTGCCAGAACCGACAATATCTTTTTCTACTCCGCACCGGTCTGGCTTTCGCATCTGGTGCCACTGCTGATGATCCCGGTCATGATTTTGCTGGTCGCAAGCAATGCCCCGGCAGGACGGATCAAGAAAGTGGTGAAGAACCCAATGCTGATTGCCGTGAAAATCTG
>JBCCYR010000487.1:0-2180 GCA_039189355.1 Pseudomonadota bacterium | reverse complement strand
GGTGCAGGCGCAGTAAGATAAAACTGCGGTGTATCAAGAGCGTGTTTGGTCATGCAGATCCCTGTCTAACCACACAGATTATCCGAAAATTCAAAAAAGACCATCTAGTAATTGGCTTCCAGAACAAAGTTTCGGTGCAAAAAACTCACGACAATGTAATTGCAACGTTACTCAGGTGAATTGCGATATTCATGATTGCTGCATTAAAACGAAATCCAACGATTTTTGCTTGCACAGTTATTACGGAGGATTTTTATGAAGAAACTGCTATTGAAGTCTATACTCACTGTTGGATTGATGATGTTTTCGACTGCGGCTTACGCGGCTTGTGTTGCACCAGCTGCAAAGGATGACTTGACGGATGAGCAAATCATCGAAGTGTATGAATGCATCAAGGCTGATCTGCGGGCAGGCTATGCCAAAAGTGATAATTCATGGGCAAGCGATTATGTGAACTGGGGTGAAACTGCAACACGTCCTGCAGCACCCGGGCCGCATGGCAATCGTTTCTTGAACACATTCGTAAATGAGATCGGTCACGCCGAATACATCAAGTTTCTCGATGAGCGCGGTCCAATGCCTGTGGGTACAGTCATTGCGAAAGAGGTCTTCAACGTTAACAAGAAGCTGGAAGTCAAAAAGGGTCAGCTTTTCTTCATGGAAAAGGTTGCTGCCGGAAATGCCGATGAGTTTGGAAACTGGATTTATTCTGCTGTTAAATCAAACGGTGATCCGATGAAGCTTTCCCAAAAGTTCTGCCATGATTGCCACGGTGCCTTTTCCGATCAGGATGCAATGGGCTATCCGGATGAAGATGTACAGATCAGTTCATCTGAATAAGTTTTTCTAAGATTCAAAATGAAAAGCGGGCCGTGAGCCCGCTTTTTTTATGAATACGTGATGGAAAATTCGATTTTGAAACTACTTTTCGTGGCGCCAGTGCACGATTGCTGCGACGACCAATCCAAACACGATGTGACCCCAAAGGGCGACCCATGTAATGCCGCTCCAGCCAAGGAATGCAGGATTTCCTGCTACCAGATGCGCCATGACATAAAGTGCGAATACCCACAGTACGATACCGTATGCAATGCCAACACCCCACCATGGAACAACCGGTGCAACCCGTGAAATCGGGCGTGCAATGAATATGTAGCCAACCGGGTAAGCCAGTAGTCCTGTAATCAGGTGCGCGAAATGGCCAAGTCCGAGAGAGCTTATTGCTTTACCCCCAAGTCCGGTAATGACCCCAAGCGACTGGTTGGCGAGACCAACAGGAGCCAGTTTGGACCCAAGTGTCGGCACAATCCCTTTAAGAAGCGGGCTGAGAGTTTGTCCGAAAAAATCAAAGGCGAGCGTTGCGAAGGCGCCTGCAATCAGAATGGTGGCAATCGTGTAAGCGTTAATGGCAATATTTGTATTTGAAAATGTTTTTTGAGACATCGTGTCTGTCGGCATTAAATTTCTCCGTTATCGAGTTTCGCGGGCAGATACATGTGACCCGTGCCCTGACACCGCGGAAATGGTGAGTCGGGCATGAAATGCAACGAATCTGACGTGGGCGTTACCGCTTGTGAAGAACCGGGTGTGATCAAGTGCACATATGAGTGTTATTTTGTACCCTGATGCAGCCATTCCGCAACACGCGGGGCAAAGTAGGTAAGGACTGCGTCTGCACCGGCGCGCTTGAAACAAAGCAGGCTTTCCAGGATGATGCGCTCTTCTTCCAGATACCCTTTTTCTGCCGCTGCCATGATCATCGAATACTCTCCGGAAACCTGATAGGCGAGGGTCGGCATTGAGAACTCGTCCTTGATCCGGCGAATGATATCCAGATACGGCATACCTGGTTTCACCATGATCATGTCGGCACCTTCATTTATATCGAGCTGGGCTTCCCAAAGCGCTTCGTCCGAATTGGCAGGGTCCATGAAATAGGTCCGTTTGTCACCCTTCAAGAGGCCATCCGTACCAACCGCTTCGCGATAAGGACCATAAAAGCCTGATGCATATTTGGCAGTATAGGCGAGCGTTCCAACATCCTGATAGCCGGCTTCATCCAACGCATCACGAATGGCTCCCATGCGGCCGTCCATCATTTCTGAAGCTGAGACGATATCAGCACCTGCCTCCGCCTGAATAACAGCAGCTGCACAAAGTTGCTCCACGGTTTCGTCATT
>JBCCYR010000486.1:0-2187 GCA_039189355.1 Pseudomonadota bacterium | reverse complement strand
CGGCGCACATGACGGATGGCAACTCTTGCCTGCTCAGCATATTGATGCGCGACTTTCACGATTTCTTTCCGGCGCTCCTCATTAAGCTCGGGAAGCGGTATCCGCAGGGTTGTCCCATCTGTTACCGGATTAAGTCCCAGGTCAGATTCGCGAATAGCTTTTTCAACGGCACCCACCATCGACTTGTCCCAGACCTGGACGGAAATCATTCTCGGTTCGGGAACAGACACAGTGCCCACCTGATTCATCGGCATATGCTGGCCATAGGCTTCCACAGTTATCGGATCGAGGATCCCAGCCGAAGCCCTGCCGGTTCTCAAGCCCGCCAAATCACCCTTGAGCGAATTCAAGGCCCCTTCCATCCTGCGGTTGAGATCGGTCAGATCAATTACATCATTAGACATTCTTTACTGCTTTCTCTTTGTTCCCCGGTTCAGGACGTGACCGTAGTCGAACGCCCTTCCCCTTTCAATATTTTTGCGAAGCCACCCTTGTCAGCCAGTGAAAAAACAATCACCGGGATGCCTGCATCTTGCGTCAAGCTGACCGCAGCAGCATCCATGACTTCCAGACCACGTTCCAGAACTTCGCTGTGGGTAATGGTTTCAAACCGTTCTGCATCCGGATTTGTTTTCGGGTCTGCAGAGTAAATCCCGTCCACCTGTGTTGCTTTCATCAGGGCGTCACATTGCATCTCACAAGCTCTAAGAGCTGCGGCCGTATCGGTTGTGAAATACGGATTACCGGTGCCTCCTGCAAAGATGACAACCTTCCCATCCTTGAAATACTGTTCTGCTGCGCGTTGCGTGAAAGGCTCACAAACCTCTGCCATATCAATTGCGGACAAAACAACCGCCGGAACTTCTATTGCCTCGAGTGCCATTCGAAGTGCTATAGCGTTCATCACAGTTGCCAACATTCCCATGTGATCCCCGGAAACCCGGTCGGCTCCTTGTGCAGCCAGCGCAACGCCTCTGAAAATATTGCCACCGCCTACAACAAGTGCAACCCGTGCTCCAAGTGCAATACCCTCTTTGATATCAAGACAGATGCGTTCAACCGTCTTCGGATCAATTCCAAAACCCTGACCTCCCATCAAGGCTTCGCCCGAAACCTTCAGCAATACCTTGTTGTAGTTGAGATCGGCTGCCATGAATCACTCACTCTAATTGTTGTTTTGATACACGAAGGGCGCTCCGTTGTCACGAAACGCCCTCAGTATAATTAAAGCAGTTTTTCAGTAGACTGATCGTATAATCAGCTGCCCTGAACCGCTGCAGCAACTTCAGCTGCAAAGTCTTCTTCTTCTTTCTCGACACCCTCACCGAGCGCAAGGCGGACAAAGCCTTTCAATGCGATAGGAGCACCAGCATCCTTTTCAGCATCTTTCAGTGCCTGTTCAACGCTGACATCAGGATTGATGACAAATGCCTGGGAAAGAAGAACACTTTCCTTGAAGTATTTGTTCAGCTTGCCGATGACCATTTTCTCTGCGATTTCCTGCGGCTTGCCGGATTCTTTTGCTTCTTCCAGATAAACCGCTTTTTCACGCTCGACGACATCGGCAGGAACTTCTTCCTTGGTTGCGGCAATCGGATTGGTTGCAGCAACGTGCATTGCAACCTGTTTTCCGATTGCGTTCAATGCATCTGCACTACCAGATGATTCAAGTGCAACCAGAACACCGATTTTTCCGATGCCGTCACCCGCTGCATTGTGAATGTAGGTTGCAACAACACCTTCACCAACTTCAAGTTTGGCGGCACGGCGGAGGTTCATGTTTTCACCAATGGTGGCAACAGCGTCGGTGATAGAGTCGGCAACTGACTTGTCTCCACCCTCGATTGTTGCGCCAGCAACTGCATCAACAGAGCCATCTGTACCAAGCGCTGTGGAAGACACTTTACGAACGAGGTCCTGGAACTGGTCATTGCGTGCAACGAAGTCTGTCTCGGAGTTGACTTCTACAACTGCTGCACTTGAGCCTGCACCGGCAATACCGATCAGTCCTTCAGCAGCAACACGGCCGGATTTCTTTTCAGCCTTTGCGATACCCTTTGAGCGTAACCAGTCCATGGCCGCTTCAACGTCACCGTTGGTCTCGGCCAAGGCGTTTTTACAATCCATCATGCCCGCGCCAGATTTTTCGCGGAGTTCTTTAACAAGAGCAGCTGTAATAGCCATTTT
>JBCCYR010000485.1:0-2192 GCA_039189355.1 Pseudomonadota bacterium | reverse complement strand
CAAAGCCTGGGTGCGCTTTAATATAACCCCGATGCGGGCCATTAATTCGCGGGGAGAAAACGGTTTGGTCACATAATCATCACCACCGATTTCAAGACCCAGCACGCGGTCAATCTCCTCATCCCTGGCAGAAAGAAACAGGATCGGTGTTTCACTGGTCTTGCGGATGTTTCTGCAAACTTCAAGACCATCCATCTCGGGCATGCCCACATCAAGAACAATCAGATCGTCGCGCTGTGGTGTAAAACTGTCGAGGGCTTCCTGACCGTTTCTGGCAATGGAATAGGTGTGGTCTGCCTTGTCGAGTGCAAAGCTGATGACATCAATGATGTGAGGATCGTCATCAACAACCAGAATGTGAGCCATGTGATTCCCCTAGATTGTTCTGATTATACCTTATCTGGTCTCGCGGACACAGACGGAGTGTTTGCCGTTTCCTGCTGGCAATTGGTTTCCACTTCAAGCCACCAACCCTGTCTTGTGAGTTTTCGTGGCAATGCCGGCGTTTCCACGGGTTTTGTTTTGCGTTGCATCATGCCGGGATGATCGCAGGCGGGCACGGAGATAGTTTGTTCTCCTGCTGCAGATTTGGTGTGCCAGTGTGCAGATTTTGTGCAGAAGTATCAGCGGAAAAGTTTGTGCATGGATTGAAGATCAGTGCCGCCAACCTTGTCTATGATATCGCGCCGCAAGCGTTGCATTCCGGATATCCAGCGGTCCGTGTCCGCTGCCTTGTGCTGCATGAAAGTATGAACTTCCGGGTGTGGCAGAATTAGAAAGCGTTCTTCTGAAACGCCTTCGTAGACTGTTTCCGCAACCTGTTCGGCGCTTATGGTTCCGGATGTTGAGTTAACCTCATCTCCGTCTTCATATCCCAACAATGGTGTTGCTACATATTGCGGGCAGATGACCGAGACTTTTATGCCATCATCGGCATGGGTGATGGCGAGGCTTTCTGAAAAACCGACGGCGGCATGTTTTGTGGCCGAATAAGCGGCATCTCCGATCTGGCTGAGAAGCCCGGCTGCAGAAGCCATGTTAAGCAGGTATCCGTCGCCCCGCTCTATCATGGAAGGAAGCAATGTCCTTGCAGCATATACATGAGACATGACATGCAAGTCCCAGCAGGTTTGCCAGGTTTCATTACTGGCGGATGCAGAGTGTTCCGTTTCGCCAAAAGCAGCACCGGCATTTGAACAGAACAGGTCAATCGGTCCTAATGTTTCCTGAACCTCCAGAACGAGTTTTTTAATCTGTTTTTCCGAGGTTACATCACATTGGAAGCCCTTGCCGCCGATTGTGGCTGCTACTTTGTTGGCATTTCCTTCTGAAAGGTCCGCAACCGCCACTCGTGCTCCGGCCCGGGCAAAGCGCTGGGCAACGGCTTTCCCGATACCACTGCCTCCTCCGGTGATTACGGCAATTTTTCCGTTAATGTCCATGCCAAACCCCTGCTGAATTGCAATCGCACTCATTTAATACCGTGAACAAAGATCATTCCATGTCCCAGACACGTTTTGCACAGGCACCACATCAATTTGGCACGGATATTGAAACAATTTCCATGAAGGCATGAGTCCGTCCCGTTTCGGGACAATAGCCTCTATGGAGCTTTTAGTTTGATGAAAACCCGTCTTTTAAAATTGTTTTGTGTATCAGGTCTGGCAATCCTGTTTGCGGCGAATGCCCATGCTCAAGATTTGAGTCTCCTTAAGGAAAACGAGTCTACATACCGTCAGTTCCAGGCTGCGCCACTAATAAAAAAGCAAGAGCCTGTAGTCCTTGTCGTTGAACAGGAACTGGCTGAAATCATTGAACTGGCAGGCAGATTCAATGGATACGAGGTCAAGTTCTCAAGCTCTGTTTACGGCACGCTTAAAGATACAACACTGCCGATAAGCATTCATAAACTCCTTGTGCAGCTCGGCGAGAGTTTTGAACTGAAATGGCATATCCGTCCAAAACAAATATTCGTTTCAAATGGCTCGGCCCATGCCCGCAAGCTGCTCCGTTTGAATGGCGTAACCGTTGAAGACCTAAGAGCCGCTGTCAACAAAACGGATATTGCTCCGGATGAATATCAGCTTGGTCAGATTCAGGGCCAGAATACGCTTATTCTGACAGGACCGGCCAGTTACGTTGATGGCATTGCCGTTATAGCCGAAGAACTGAACGGAGGTTTTGCAAAGAAT
>JBCCYR010000484.1:0-2194 GCA_039189355.1 Pseudomonadota bacterium | reverse complement strand
GTTCATAGCTTTCCAGCTGCTTTGTCGTAATCAGCCAGGGATCGTAGCCAATTATATCACTTTCGTTCAGGTTTTCTTCCAGCCACTTCGACGGCGGAGTTTCAATCAGGCTTTCGGGGGAAAAGGCCTCAAGATCAACCTGTTCGGTTACTTGCAGGGTATAACGTCCGTCCACGAACACAACACAGGTCTCGTGAGTGACAATGGCAAACCCCGCAGAGCCGGTGAATCCGGTCAGCCATGCCAGCCGTTCTGCGCGTTCCGGCAGATATTCGTTCTGATGTTCATCGGCATGCGGGACAAGAAAAGCAGTTACGGCTTCAGATTTCATCTGCCTGCGAAGCGCTTCAAGCCTTTTTGGGCCAGCACGCTTGTCTGAAGTGGAAACAAAACTCTGATACATTTTCGAGTCAGTCCTTCACTATCTCACAAAATCCTTAACAAAGCCATGCCGGAGCTATGCGTCTGGTGCAGGGCTTGCATGCATTTGCACCCCTAACCAAACAATTTTGCATATCCCATATTGGTACTGTGTTCGATGCATAAAGCATCGTCACCGGAAAGGGAAAACAAAATGGCTATTCTTGGAAATATCGGCAACGGTTTTGGGAAACTGCTCCGCACACGCGAAAGACAGGCTCAACTCAGTGTTCACGCATACCTCGCACAGTTTGACGATGCGACGCTTGCCCGTCTTGGGATGAAGCGCGAAGAACTCAAAACAGGTGGCAGCGTCAACCACTTCATTTGATCATCTTCCGACTTGGAGATGCAGACAAAAAAAGCGGCTTTCAAGCCGCTTTTTTGTTTTATGGCTTGTGAAAAACCAGGGTTAGCCAATTGTCCCGGATATGGGCATGTTCAAAGTGAAGCCCTTGGATTCTGAAAGATGCAATCAGCGCTGCACGTTGGTGTGGCAGCAGTCCGGACAGAATGACAGTTCCACCGGGCAAGGTATGCAAAGCAAGGTCAAGTGCCATTGCCTGCAGGGGTTTGGCCAGAATGTTTGCAATTACCAGATCAAACCTGCCGATTTCACCGAACCTGCGATGATTGAAACCGGTTGATGTAATGCATTCGACCGATGAATGGACACCATTTCGTCTGACATTGAAGTTCGCAGTCTCTGTCGCTACAGGATCAATGTCTGATGCGAGCACCCTGACAGGCATGGTTTTTGCGGCAGCAATTGCCAGCACGCCGGATCCCGTCCCCAAGTCCAAAACGTTATAAA
Organism: Pseudomonadota bacterium; assembly: GCA_039189355.1. Taxonomy (GTDB): domain Bacteria; phylum Pseudomonadota; class Alphaproteobacteria; order Rhizobiales; family Rhizobiaceae; genus JAALLB01. Next base: position 960 of record JBCCYR010000484.1, on the reverse strand, counting down.
AGGTTTTGCGCCTGCAAATGCGGTGCAGCATGTCAAGACAACCGGCGGTCGTGCCGTGATGGCCTGTTCCGAAAGCAAGACCTGCATCGATCAGGATAGAAATTTCGCTTGATTTTGGAACATGGGCCTCGTGGGTGCCGTGTACGATATACCGGCCTGCACGAACCGATGGCAATTCCCGCAAGGTTGCTGCAACCCAATCAATATCCGGAATGTCTTCGCGCTGTATGTTGATCGGTATGCCTGTCTTGGCTGAGAGTTCATTCATCCGGGCTTTCAGGTCATCGGCTGTGTCCGTTTCACAATAAACCGCTACAGTCCACTGAATCGGGTTTTCCGGTTCCTCGAATGCTGATACAGGCAGTCCCTCGTCTTCAAATGCCGTTTCGAAAACCTGCAATAGTGCACGTGCACCGGGTTCGTTTGTTTCGGCGTAAAGTCGGCTTTGCGGCATGGGATTTTCCTGAGCAATGTGAGGACTGAAAAGTCTTAATCTTTGAATTCATTAAAACAACAAGCTCTGTACACGATAGTGTGGACATAGTTTATATACTGTACTTCAGGCAAAAGCCGGAAGAATATCCAAAAACAAGTTTCTGGACGGGTTTTGCAGGAATTACGTCAATACCGGCCTGTACAAGCAAGGCATCAAGCTGGTTACCACTTTCCAGAAGAAGGGTAACAAGAAAAAGCGCATTGCCCGTTTCAAAGTAATGCCAAGCGACTGCCGTTGGGCCGAAAAAAGCCTAAATTCCATCCTGCCTGCAGAATTTACACGCTATTTACCTTAAAATGGCATGATCAGGGTATGAAGATTGCTCAACAACTTTCTGTTTCCAGAATATCAAGCGGCCTGACAGCGGTCGTTTGTGCGGGCTTTTTGGTAAATGCCATCCTTACGGATAACGGCGGAACGGCGGATTCACAGGAAAAGTGGCGTGCTTCCCAGGCGCAGAATAC
>JBCCYR010000483.1:0-2200 GCA_039189355.1 Pseudomonadota bacterium | reverse complement strand
CGCCAGGCAAGCAACGGGCTTGCTGCGGCAAACAGAACCGGAACGATCATCGCAATGCCGAGTCCGGTCCAGATCAGGATTTTGTGCACCCTGCCCGCCCCCTGTTGCCCGATGCACTCAAACGGGCTTGAGTACGAAATCGACGTGGAGTGTCTTGTCGCTTGCGCTTGCCATTACAGGACGCAGGAAGACTGTCTCAAACTCCCCGCTGTCATAGGCAAGATGCCCGTGCGGCTGGCCAAATGCGGGCACAATCTGGGGCATTTCCAGACGGAACTCCCCGTTCGCGTCGGTCAGCGTTGCACCATGGCTTTGCGGTTCGCGCTCATGGCCTTCGGTTGTATGCGCCCAGATCTGGATGCGCTGTCCGGCGAGCGGAAGCCCGTCGCCTGCGCGGCGTACGGTTCCGGTCATCCAGAACCCGCCAGCGCCAATGCGTTTCACGATCGGCGCACCGGGAAGATAATTATTGGCCCCACCGCGCATGGTCGGCGTTGGCGCAAGGCCCTGCGCAGTTGCAGGCCGGGCCGGAATGAGAAGGCCGGACATGCCGGAAACACCAGCTGCAAGAAGCGTACGGCGGGAAATCAACGATTTGGTCATTCGGAATTCTCCTGTCGGAATTGCATGATATTCTGATTGGAAAGATGTGAATTACTGAATTGAGAATTAGTGCATGTTTGTGACATTTTCGAGCCGGGTGAACCGCAATTATGCACTTTCAGTGCAGATCACCCTAACCCTGGCTCCCAACCATCAGGCGCCATTTCAAAACCGGAAAATTCAAACCCGGGAGAAACCGTGCAGCCGACAAGCGTCCAGTCGCCCAGGGAACGCGCCTGCTGCCACCATCCTGCAGGAATGGCATGCTGGGGCAATTCGCCATTTTCAATGTCCAATCCCAGGATCAGTCTTTGGGGTGCAGCACTGTCCTCAGCCAAACCCAATTCGAGTGGGGCACCTGCGTAGTGATGCCAAATCTCCGCTGCATCAACCTTGTGCCAGCGGGAAACCTCCCCCGCTTTCAGCAGAAAGAATATGGCGGTGCCAACGCTGCGGCCATCAATCCCGTTTGCATCCCGGAACGTTTCGCGGAAATGACCGCCCTCCGGATGGGGCGCAAGATCAAGTTTCCGTATGATATCGTCTGCAGTCAGGTTCATCGCATACCTCAACAAAAAACACCGGGGAGACTATCCCCGGTGTCATTTGCAACATCAAGTCCGGACCGGTTACTGGACCACGCGGGTCAGTGCACCATCCACAGCATTAATGATCTCGTCGATGTCTGACTTGCTGGCGATCAAGGCAGGAGAGAAACAAAGCGTGTTGTTGAAGCCCTTGAGTGAGCGGTTGGTAACCCCGATCACAACAGCATTCTCCTTGAAGCAATCTGCGACAACAGCCTGTGCAATCGATTCAGCAACCGGCTCTTTTGTGTCGCGATCGGCCACCAGTTCAGCGCCGCAGAACAGCCCCTTGCCGCGTACGTCACCGATCATCTGGTGCTTGCCCTTGAGGCTTTCCAGTTGCTCAAGGAAATACTCGCCGATCTGGATTGTGTTTTCGAGCAAGTTCTCATCCTCCAGAATGCGCATGTTCTCAAGCGCAGCAGCAGGTCCCGCAGTACAACCACCAAAAGTCGAGATATCCCGGAAATAACCCATCGGATCGGACATTTCAGGCTTCAGCATCTGGAATACTTTTTCCGTCGTAACCGTACAAGAAATGGCGGCATAGCCGGATGCAACGCCTTTCGCCATGGTGACCATATCCGGCTCAATGCCGTAATGCTGATAGCCGAACCATGTCCCGGTGCGGCCCATGCCACAAACGACTTCATCAATGTGAAGCAGGATATCGTATTTCTTGCAGATCTCCTGAACGCGGTCCCAATAGCCTTCAGGTGGCGTAATGACACCGCCGCCTGCCGTGATCGGCTCAAGACAAAGCGCGCCAACGGTCTCCGGCCCTTCACGCAGGATAACCTCTTCGATCGCATTGGCGGCCCGGATACCGTAATCATCGACCTCACCCCACTGGGAGCGGTATTCGAGGCAATGTGGAACTTCCACAAAACCAGGGGTGAATGGGCCATATTGCGCACTGCGCTCATCCTGACCGCCTGCCGAAAGGCAGGAAATGGTTGTGCCGTGATAGTCACGCTGGCGGTAAAGGACCTTGTACTTTTTGCCACCAT
>JBCCYR010000482.1:0-2214 GCA_039189355.1 Pseudomonadota bacterium | reverse complement strand
CGTACTTAATTAAAAAGTACGGATAAGTACTCCGGCTCGTATGCAATCGAGTGTACTCAAACCGGGTTCACTAGTGATCGGATTAGTGCGCACCTCTTGCAGGCTCTCAGTTTATTTTATAGACAGACCAGGATTCCCTGCCTCCATACCCTGTTCTGGATGATATTCTTGAATGTCTGGTGGAGAGGGAAATGGCAGTAGAGGATATCGTGGCAAAGGGACATGATGTTGAAACGGTCAAGCGCATCCAGCATTTGCTCTACATTGCAGAGTACAAGCGCCGCCAGTCAGCACCGGGCGTGAAGATAACCGCGAAGCAGTTCGGCAGGGATCGCAGGTATCCGATTACAAACCGTTTCCGGGATGGATAAGTTTCTGTGCCCTTTGCTCCTTGGGGTTCAAATTCAACCTTATTCCGCCAGCAAATTGTTGTTTTGCTTTGCAAGTGAAAGAAATGTTCCACTTGATACCCGTTAGCACCTCTGCTATCTGCATCGCAGATTTGACGGATTGCTGCCCGGTACGGCTTTAGGCTACCCCAGTCATCATCCCAACTTCAACGGAACGATCCATACTCAGAGGCTACCGCAACATGCTTGTGGATTGAAAAAGCAGGTTTTGAAAATGCAAGTTACTGAAACTGTAAATGAAGGTCTTAAACGCGAGCTGAAAATTGTCATCAGCAAGGATGTCATGGACGCACAGGTCAATGAACGCCTGGAGCAGATGAAATCCCAGGTTCGCCTGAACGGCTTCCGCCAGGGCAAGGTTCCCATGAATCATCTCAAGAAGATGTATGGCAAACAGGCAATGGCCGAGATCGTGAACGAATATGTTTCCAAGAAAACCGGCGATGTATTGAAAGAGCGCGAGGAAAAAGCGGCCCAACAGCCGGAAATCTCGATGACCGAAGACGAGAAGGAAGCCGAAGAGATTCTTGCCGGCAAGAAAGATTTTGAGTTTTCGATGGCCTATGAGGTTATTCCGGAAATCAATGCACCAGAACTGGAAGCCCTGAAACTTGACCGTCCAGTGGTTGAGGTTTCTGATGAGGCTGTGAACGAGCGGATTGAGCAAATCGGCGAAAGTGCGAGATCATACAGCGAGAAGGATGGTGCGGCCGATGACAAAGACCGTATCACCATGAACTACCTCGGCAAGATCGATGGCGAACCGTTTGAGGGCGGCGCAGACACGGATGCCAAGCTGGTAATTGGCTCCGGCATGTTCATTCCGGGATTTGAAGAGCAGCTGAAAGGCGCCAAGGCAGGCGACGAGAAAGTTGTAAAAGTCACATTCCCTGAAGAGTACGGCGCAGCACATCTTGCGGGCAAGGATGCAGAGTTTGATGTGACCGTTTCATTGATTGAACAACCTGATGCTTTGGAGATTAATGACGAGTTTGCAACCAAGCTTGGTGTTGAGAACGTCGAAAAGCTGCGTGAAGCAGTGAAAGGTCAAATGCAAGGCCAGAATGACTCTTTCAGCCGTTCCAAGGTAAAGCGCCAGATTCTGGACCAGCTTGATGAGCAAACGAAAATGGAACTGCCAACCAAGATGGTCGAGCAGGAGTTCAACAACATCTGGGACCAAATGACCCAGGAACTTGAGCGTTCAGGCAAGACTTTTGAAGACGAAGATACAACGGAAGACGACGCCAAGAAAGAATACCAGTCTCTAGCTGAACGCCGCGTAAGATTGGGCCTGGTTCTGGCTGATATCGGTGAAAAAGCCGATGTTCAGGTCAGCGAAGAGGAAATGCAGCAGGCTGTTTATCAACAGGTTCAGCAATACCCGGGTCAGGAAGAGCAGGTGCTGAACTACTTCCGTGAGAATCCCGATGCAGTGGCTGGTCTCCGCGCACCCTTGTACGAAGACAAGGTAATCGACTTTATCATGGAAAAAGCGGAAATTACCGACAAGACTGTTAGCCAGGAAGAATTGGTAAAAGAAGAAGAGTAATCAGGGACTTGCGTTTCTGATGCTTCGTATCGTCTGATTTTCAAACTTTGGCATTTGTCGCCAGAGTTTGAGGGCGCAGGAAAACCGGTACGCATGGCTTGCCGTGGTCTATAACAATCATCTGCGGCATACAATGCGTTGAATTAAATGCTGGAGTACCTATTTGCGGTGCAGCAGTTACATTTTGTCCTGCAAGCATCGGTTAACTCAAAATTGAAAATCATGCCTGGTTTGAGGACAGGCTCTTTTCCT
>JBCCYR010000481.1:0-2217 GCA_039189355.1 Pseudomonadota bacterium | reverse complement strand
GTCTCTAGCGTCCGCCCGATATCGGAAATGGTGACACCAAGGTCCGCTGCACGGTCATAATCGACTTCAAAATCAATTTGGGGTCGTGTCTCCTTGTAATCGCTGTCCATTCCGATGAACCCTGGATTGTTTTCCTCAATCTTCTCAAAGAGTATGTCGCGCCACTGCGCGAGTTCTTCATAAGTCGAGCCACCCAGCACGAGTTGCACCGGTTTTTGCGTTGAACCGCCCAACGCCTGACGCATAATGGGAAACGCACGCACACCAGGCAAATCGGACAGTCTGCTGCGAACATCCGCCATGATTTCCCAGCCAGACCTGCGCACGGCCCAGTCATGCAGATTGATGATTACAATGCCACCGTTGAAATTCTCGATATTGTTAAATCCGAGCGGAGCACGAAGAAGGAGCCGGTTAACTTCGCCTTTCTCAACCAGGGGCATCAAACGGCGTTCAATTTCATCCATATACTCCTTCATGTATGTGTAACTCGCACCCTCAGGGCCGTTGACGATCACAAAAAATGAACCGCGATCTTCACGTGGAGCAAACTCCTGCGGCACTTTCGTTAGCAAATATCCCGTTCCACCCGTCAGAACCGCAAGGACGACAAGCGTAATGATGGGAATCCTGATCGCTGTTTTCAGCATCCGGATATATGCTTTGCGTACTGAACCAACCAGAAAATCTATGATCCGTACGAAAGTTGTCGGTTTTTCATTTGCTTTTCTTGATTTCAAAACCTTGGAGGCGATTACCGGAGAAAGCGTAAGTGCAACGATCGACGAGAAGACTACAGCAGCAACAATGGTGAGCGCGAACTCGGTGAAAAGTCTGCCGATATCACCCTGCAAAAAAGTGATTGGGACAAAAACAGACACCAGAACAAGTGTCGTCGCAACGATGGCAAAGCCGACCTGTCTTGCACCACGGAAAGAAGCAACAAGCGGGCTTTCACCCTTGTCCTGCATCCGCCTGACGATGTTTTCGAGCATCACAATCGCATCATCGACAACAAGGCCAATCGCCAGCACCAGCGCAAGAAGAGTGAGAAGATTGATTGAAAATCCCAACGCATAGACAAAGATGAATGTAGCTGTAAGCGAAACAGGCATGGTAACTGCCGGGATAAGCATGGCACGCAGGCTGCCGAGAAACAGGTAAATGACAAATGCAACAAATCCGATTGCGATAAAAATCGTTTTGTAGACTTCATTAATCGCAGCTTTGATAAACACGGCAGCATTGAAGCTTTTTTCGATTTTCATGCCTTCGGGCAGGGTAGGGTTCAGGCGCTCAGTTAATGCTTCGACCGCGTCAGCCACTTCAATTGTGTTTGACGATGATTGCCGGATCACTCCAATGCCGACCATGGGTACGGTATTGCCCCGGAAAAAAGTGCGGTCCTCGACAACGCCCAACTCTACCCTGGCAATATCACCGAGCCTTATCAGGTACCCATCGGCACCTTGATCAACAACCAGGCGGGCAAAGTCTGCCGGCTCCTTGAAGTTGCGTTCCACCCGGGCCTGAAATACGCGCTCGTCAGACTCCAGCGAGCCCGCGGGCAGTTCGACATTTTCGGCGAGCAAGGCCCGTTCAACGTCTGCTACACTAAGTCCGCGCGCAGCCAGTTCTTGACGGTCAAGCCAAATTCTCATGGCATAATTCAACCCTCCACCGACCCGAACCCGTGCGACACCACTGAGGGTCGAATACTGATCGACCAGAAAGCGCTGTGCGTAGTCGGTCAGTTCCGGAACACTTAAGCGGTCGCTGGTAAGATTTTGCCAGATGATCACATCATCATTGCTATCAACCTTCTGAACTTCGGGAGGCTCGGCTTCCTCCGGCAGGTCGTCAGCCACACCGGCAATCCTGTCCCGCACGTCATTTGCCGCTGCATCAACATCCCGGCTGATGGAGAACTCGATTGTGACAGTGGATTCGCCGTCTTCGGATTCCGATTCAATGGTTTCTATGCCTTCAATGCCTGAAATCCGCTCTTCCACAATCTGCGTTACGCGGGTCTCCACAATATTGGCTGGCGCTCCGGGATATACGACTTCGACAGTAACAACGGGAGGGTCAATGTCCGGAAGTTCGCGTAATGACAGACGGTCAAACGCGACAATTCCGAAAGCGATCATCAGCAGTGAAAGAACAGTGGCAAATACCGGCCGTTTAACCGAAGTATCCGAGATCAACATCAGATTT
>JBCCYR010000480.1:0-2235 GCA_039189355.1 Pseudomonadota bacterium | reverse complement strand
TATAAGTGTCTCGTCACCTTCCTGTGTTTGGTAAGCGCCATACGGAGCGATGGAAGGATGGTTGAGGCCGACACGTCTGGGCGCGCCCTTGCCATGTTCGGCGTGAATGAGTGGAACGGTCATCCATTCAGAAGCAACCTCGAACAGCGAGGTTGCCACGCCAGAACCCTTGCTGGTAATGCCGCGCTGGATAAGCGCCTCGAGGATGGCCGCATGGGCCGTCATGCCTGCACCGATATCGCAGATTGAGACGCCGATGCGTCCCAGCTCGTTTGGCCCGCCTGAAATCGAAACAAGTCCACTCTCTGCCTGAACGAGCAAGTCATAGGCTTTCATGGCAGATAGCTCTTCGCTTTCCCCGTAGCCGGAAATATCGCAGGTAATCAGTTTGGGATATCGCTCGCGCAAGCCTTCTGAACTGAAGCCAGCCCGTTCCAGAGCGCCCGGTGCCATGTTCTGTACAAACACGTCCGCTTTGGAAAGCATGGCTTCGAGAAGTGCGCGGCCTTCTTCTTCGCGATAGTTGAGCACCACGGATTGCTTGCCCTGGTTGAGCCAGAGAAAATAGGAACTGTCACCCTTGGCAGCACTGTCATAACCACGGGCGAAGTCACCGCTCTCGCGTTCGATCTTGATCACGCGTGCTCCGGCATCGGCAAGCCGTGCCGTGCAAAGCGGGGCGGCAACGGCCTGTTCCACTGCCACAACCAGCAGACCTTCCAGCGGACGCGCCATCAGAATGACCTGGGCAGGCCGAGAATGTGTTCGGCGATGTAAGACAGGATCAGGTTCGTGGAAATCGGCGCAGTCTGGTAAAGCCGTGTTTCCCGGAACTTGCGTTCCACGTTGTATTCTTTTGAGAAAGCGAATCCGCCCAGTGTCTGCATGCAGGCATCACCTGCTTTCCAGCTTGCTTCCGCTGCCAGCAGTTTAGCCATGTTTGCTTCTGCTCCGCATTTTTCGTTTGCGTCAAACAGGCGGGCCGCTTTTTCCACCATCAGTGCTGCTGCTTCCATGTTGGCATGGCATTGTGCAAGCGGAAACTGGATGCCCTGGTTTGAGCCTATCGGACGGTCGAATACCACGCGCTCACGGGCATATTCTGTCGCATGATCGAGAAAATACCGCGCGTCACCAATGCATTCGGACGCAATTAGAATGCGCTCGGCGTTCATGCCATCAAGGATAACGCGAAAGCCTTCATCCAGCGTGCCGAGCAGGTTTTCCTCCGGAATTTCCAGATTGTCGAAAAACAACTCACAGGCATGATGATTAATCATTGCGTCGATCGGACGAACTTCCAGACCGTTGCCGACTGCTTCACGCAGATCAACGATGAAAGCGGAAAGGCCCTTGGTTTTTTTCTCTACCTTTTCAAGCGGTGTGGTTCGGGCGAGCAGCACCATCAGGTCGGAATGCTGAACGCGGGATATCCAGACCTTCTGACCGTTGATCACCCATTTGCCGTTTTTCAGCTCTGCCCGTGTCTTGAGTTTGGTCGTATCAGTACCCGTCGTTGGTTCTGTTACGCCAAAGCTTTGCAGGCGTAGTTCCCCGGTTGCGATTTTGCGCAGGTAAGCCTGTTTTTGTTCTTCATTGCCATGCCTGAGAAGTGAACCCATGACATACATCTGTGCATGGCATGCACCGGCATGGGCGCCACGTCTCGAGATTTCTTCAAGGATTGCGCAGGCTTCAACCAATCCAAGCCCCGCACCGCCATAGGCTTCCGGAATGAGGCAGCCGAGAAATCCGGCCTCTGTCATTTCCCTGACAAACTCTGTCGGATAGCCTTGTTCGGAATCCAGTTTCCGCCAGTATTCTTCTCCGTAATTTGTACAGAGTGCGGCCACGTTGTCCCTGATTTCCTGAAGGTCTTCACTCATTTTGCAAAACGCTCGTCCAGCCACTTGATGAAACTCATCGTTGTTTCATCGCGATTGATTTCATTGAGAGACTCGTGGCGCGTATCCGGCAGAACAATCCGGGTGACATCTTTCAGGCCCGCTTTGAGTAGCCGTCCGCCGAACTGGGGCACAGCCTTTCCTTTTGTAGAGCACGGGTCCGCGTCTCCACCCAGCAGGTGAAACGGCATGTCTTTTCGCAATGAACCGATTTTACGCATATCTGCCAGATCATTCATTCCGGCCAACAGGTCCAGCCAAAGGCCGATGCTGACTGAAAACCCGCAAAGCGGGTCGCCTACGTATTTGTCTACTTCCGCTTCGTCACGGG
>JBCCYR010000479.1:0-2238 GCA_039189355.1 Pseudomonadota bacterium | reverse complement strand
TCGTATTGCCTGGTGGAATGGGGACAGGCTCTCCGTTTTTTGCAAGCTCCAGTGCAATCTCGGGTATCTGTGGCAGTTCTCTTTCCGTATTCAGCTTAAACCCGACAAGCTCCTTGCCGGTCTCGTCCACAAGCGATGCAGTGAGAAATCCCCTACCCCGGCTTTCAATTGTAAACAGTCGCGTAAACCCCTCCCGGTCGAGTGCATACAGCCTTCTGTTGCGGTCGAGGTTCGCCGCCATCGACAGTGTGTTACCCATCAAGACGCGGGTGGATTCATTCTGGTAAGCGCGGGCAACGCTTACTGAGGATTCAATTATCCGTTTTGTCCGGATTTCAAACCAGCGGTCCAGCCCGAGATCAAGTGTGATCCCGGCGATGACGGCGACCAGTATCGCTGGAAATGAAGCGACCAGACAAAAAAGCCCGATAATTCTGACATGCAGTCTCGATGCTGCCCGTCCCTTTTGACGCGAACGGATAATCTTGACCACTTCCTTACCTATCAGGAAGATCAGCATAAGAATAAGAAATCCGTTGACGGCAGCGGCAATGAGAACAGTCGTTATGTCAGGGTCAATCGGGGTCAGCCCCATAAGCAATACAAATGTGAAGGCGGCTGAAATCAGCAATGCAATAACGGTCGTCAGACCAACTATCTTGCTGCGGGATGTCCGGCTTGTCTCAAACAGCTCGCGATCTTGATTTGGAACAAGATTCGAGTCGTTCGGCTTACCAGCCTCATACACGCCAGCTGTATTTACAGGTGCGGTTTCACTCATGTCGGACCTTAAAGTCTGGAGCCGAAACTTGCTGACAAGTCATTGATCATAATATCGGGAATTATCCCAAATTCGTTGCAAAACTGCAACGGCAATGTGGCAAAAATGAAACACTTGTACGGGCTCTCATTTGGCAGTCTTGACGATGCGAATGCCCAGTTCCTTGATCTTTTTCCGAAGTGTGTTGCGGTTCAACCCCAAGATACTGGCTGCTTTCAACTGGTTCCCGTTTGTTGCAGAAAGGGCTGCTGTAATTAACGGATATTCGAGCTCTTCAAGAAACAACTTGTGCACATCGGTTTGTTCCATGTTGCCTGAATTGGTATCGAAGTATCGTCTCGCGTAATATTCTGCAGCATCTGCAAAACTGTTGAAACCCGAGCCTTTTGTGCTCTCAGTTGTTCCGTTGCCCTGAGTAATGCCTTTAATCTCAGCTCTGATTTGACCTGCAGAAATGGTTTCTTGCGGATGCATAATGCAAACGCGTTTTATCATGTTTTCCAGTTCCCGGATATTTCCCGGCCAAACGTGATCCTTGAGAATTTTCACCGCATCGGCTTCAAGGTGCTTTGATGTTGCCCCATCTGATTCGGCCATTTTTACAAAGTGTCTGGCCAAATCAGGTATGTCTTCGACCCGTTCCTTTAGTGCCGGAACATGAAGTGGCACAACGTTTAGCCGGTAAAACAAGTCTTCCCGAAACGTGCCATTTCGCAAGTTGGTATCCAGATTGGAAGCTGTGCTTGAAATCACCCGGACATCCACATCAACCGGTGTGGTGCTGCCAATCGCGAACACCTTGCCTTCCATCAACACCTGTAACAACCGTGCCTGAATTGCAGTCGGCATTTGTGAGATATTTTTGAGAAAAAGCGTGCCGCCGTCGGCTTTCAATATTGCGCCCGGGACCGTCTCTTCATTTTCACCGATTGTGCCAAAAAGTTCACGTTCAATACCATCTTCGGGTAGCGCAGCGAGATTTACCGTTACAAAGGGACCGTTACTCCGCATTCCGTAATTGTGAAGCACCTGTGCGGTGAGATGTTTTCCTGTCCCGGTCTCCCCCGATATCATCACTGGAAAGTCTGATTGCCTCAAACGCGCAATTGCGCGGTAAATCTGCTGCATGGCATCAGAACGGCCAACAAGAGGCATATCCTCGCCATAGGCTTGTACTGTTTGCGTTGAACGGTTGTCTTTTGGTTCAAATATGGCCCGGTCAACGGCAGAAAGCAGTGCTTCAAGGTCAAACGGTTTTGGCAGATACTCATAGGCCTGTGCTTCTTGGGCCTTGAGTGCTGTCATGAACGTATTCTGTGCACTGATGAGTATAACCGGCAACTCAGGACGGGCGTTCTTTATTCTTGGCAAAAGTTCAAATGCATCGCCATCGGGCATGATTACATCTGAAACAACACAGTCGCCTTCGCCTTGTGATATCCACTGCCAAAGGTTTG
>JBCCYR010000478.1:0-2243 GCA_039189355.1 Pseudomonadota bacterium | reverse complement strand
GAGCGCGGCGACCTTGATCTCCTGGCTGGCATTGTCTGGCTGAACCGGTTCCGGCGATGTAGCCAATGCTACTGGTTCTACAGATTCAATAACCGGTTTTTGCGAAGGCACCGGGTAACCTAGTGCCAATTGCTGTTCGGCAGATGTTTCTTCCTTCCCATTGGCAGCAAGGGCAATTTCAGGGCGTGGAACCAGAGGATCTGGATTGTTGTCTTCAGCCGGTAATGATGGCGGTAGTTCCGCTGTAAGCGTTTGTTGGGGTTGTTCGTTGGTCCGGGGTGCCAACACTGGTACCGGCACCAGATTTGAAGGCAATTTGGCAAGCAGGGTTTCCGGCGTTGGTTCCGGTTCTACACTAGGTGCTGGAACCTCTGGTTTTGGGGCAGGTGCAGCGATTGCGGGCTCAACAGTCTCTTTGGGTTTTGACCCGGGTGCCTTGCGTACGGTAGTGGATACGCGTCTCGGTACGGAGACGGCACCAATTGCACCTTCTTCATCCTCGCCTCGGCCCAAGAGTTTGGCAAAGAATTTCGGCCGTTCTTCAATCTCTTCTGCCTTGGCAATAACGATATTGTTCTTGCCTTTCAGTTTGCGCTCATACTCCGCCTTTGCCTGATTGTATCTGGCAAGTGGTTTCCCATCGGCTGGCACATGCAATGTTTTCCCTCTAGGGAACACCCTTGCCAGTTCCTTGCGGCTCATTTTCGGCCAGTGCCGAACGCTGCCTGTATCCATGTGCACAAACGGTGAACCCGACTTTGGATAATAACCGACGCCCCCAAGCCCTTTTTTCAAGCCGATGTTGCGCAGTTTACGCAAGCTTACGCCGGGAATGAAATAGTCAAGTGCTTTGCCGAGCGTGTGCTGGCTTTTCTTGGCAACCCCCCGTCCACGTTTTCTAAGCAGGTTGTTGGTAGCAGGAGAACGGTAAGCTGACACGACGTGAATATAATTTTTCGAACCTGTTTCCTGGTAGACTTCCCAAATAAGGTCAAGCAGGCGGGGGTCCATCTTGGTCGGCTCATTACGTCGCCAGTCGCGAAGGAAGCGGTTGATCTTTTTCAGACCGCTGTTGATGTATCTGCCGTTCTTTTTGTAGGTGATTTCGGCTTTTTCGCCGGTATGAAGGAAATACAGTTTCAGCTTTCTTGTTTCGGCAAGGCTGTCTGTTGCAACGAGTGCAAATACCATGAAAACCAGAAATGCCAGAAAATATCTGACAATCGGAGAGTGTCTCAACCCTTCATTCGTGTTTTCGACGCTAACTGCCAATGCACCCGAGCCTAATGCTGTCCCCAATTCCTATCTAAGGAACTTCGAGAGAATATACCAGTTCTGTTTATGGTTAATAGATATTAACAAATCATATAGAAAGGCAAGATTCCCTAGCTGCAAAATAGTGTGAATTAAGGTGGAACAATGGCAGGACGCCGGAATGGTTGAAAATATGGTTAACCATTCGTTAAAGCTTTGTAGCAGCGTTGTTATTCCGTAGTTTCGTCACCTACCGGCTCAAGGCCGTATTCACGCAATTTGCGATACAGCGTCGACCGCCCAATTCCAAGTTTTCTGGCGATTTTTGACATTTTGCCATCGTATTTCTGAATCGCGAACTCGATGATCTTTTTCTCGGCTTCTTCAAGCATGATAACGTCGCCCTGCATGTTCAACAGAGGCAGGCCTTCATGGGCAGAAAGTGCGGCCGGGTTCTGAAGTGCGGGAGCCGTGTTGTCCGAAACCGGTGTTGTCATCTCTGGAGCCTGATGCATTGAGGCTGGTTTGAGTTCAATACCTTGTTCAAGTGCAATCTGCGGGAATTCATCAATCGTCAATTCATCACCATCACAGAGCACCACCGCACGGAAGACTGCGTTCTCCAACTGGCGGATATTACCGGGCCAGTCGTAAGCGCAAAGCATTTCAACCGCCTGTTTGCTGATGGATTTCAGGTTGGCCCGTCCTTCCTCGGTGGCAATCCGAACCATGAAGTGACGTAGAAGCTCCGGAATATCCTCACGTCTTTCACGTAACGGCGGAACCGTGATCGGCAATACGTTCAAGCGGTAGTAAAGATCTTCCCTGAAATTGCCCGTTCTTACTTCCTGCATCAGGTCCCGGTTGGTGGCCGATATTAACCGAAAATTGACCTTGACCGGCTTTGATGCGCCGACAGGATCAATCTCACCCTCCTGAATTGCACGCAAAAGTTTGACCTGTATGTCTGAAGGCAATTCGCCAATCTC
>JBCCYR010000477.1:0-2243 GCA_039189355.1 Pseudomonadota bacterium | reverse complement strand
TGTGCCAAAGTTCCTGACGAGACCGGCTCCAGAAGTGGGATTGCCCGGTTTCAATTGTCTTGGAAAGAGCCTCTTCGTTCATGTGAGCAACCATCAGAACTTCATTTGTTTCATGATGGGTCACTACTGCCGTAATAAGACCATTCGCATCGTAGCGGGGCAGGAGTTTATTGCCTGACTCCCTGATTTTCTTAATTTCGGTGGCCATAGACCAGCTCCGTCAACTTTGGCATGAGTATTTGTGAGATGCCAACACTTCAGGTTTTCATTACAGACTTATCTGCATATATGTAAATGGGAAACAGATTTTTTACAGTTGTCACTTAACCTGTTTGAAACAAAGGCAGGTTTCCAAAGTGAACTGGTATGACGAGCAGAGCCCTATCTCCCGGTAATTTTCTCATATTGAAAATTCGTAACGGCAATGAGTGGTTCATGCACATTGCTGTTGCAGCCGTTTTGCTGGTCTCAATAACCCTGTTTTATTTGCATTACTTCTCAATCCACCATGATCTCGCAGGTGGAGTGCTCTCCGGTAAACTCGGCATGTCGCTTGGCGAAGCATATGAAGGTTACAACATTTACTTTCCACCTTCGGAAAAGATCTGGTTTTCACTGGCCGCATGGCTTCAGACAATAACCGGTTTGCGCCTTGATTTGCTTGTCGTCCTGATGACCAGCGTTGCAATATTGTTCAGCGCTGAACTGGCATATCTGATCCGCAAAAAAACTGTTGGTGCAACGCCGCTTTTCCTCATTGTTTCAATAGCGGCGTTGGTGATCCTGCCAATTGTATTCAAGAACGTGTTTGGCTTGCGTGAACATCTGGTGGCTCTTGGGCTTTGGCCGTATCTCGTTCTCAGGGTTTCAGATCCAGCGGGCGTGAAGATTGACCGTTCAATAAGGATAGTTGTCGGCCTGTGGCTGGGACTCGCGCTCCTTTTCAAATATCTTTATTCAGTTGTGGTTTTACTGGTCGAGACGGCCGATGCGATTGTTCAACGCAGACCGGTAATCCTGTTTCGTCTTGAAAATCTCATCTCCGGCTTCATAGTTGTTTTCTATCTGCTTTTCTGGCTTGGTTTTCAGTCGGATAACCGCGAAATAGTCGGTGCAATGGTGAGCGGGTTAAACGCCAATTTGATGAGCCCGCTGGACTCCCTCTCCAGGGCCGGATTGGAATTTTGCATCGCCGCTGTCATACTTTTGGCAGCACGCCAGTCTGGAGCCACGATCAGGCAGATAGTCATCGGATTTGCATGCGTTACCGGGGCAATACTGGTCGCATCTGCTCAATCACGTTGGTACACCCATCACGGTTTTCCGATATTCCTAGGCTATGTTTTTTGGCTGTGGATTCTTGGTGCCAACTTTTCGAAAGTGTTCAAGATTATCGTTTGCGCGATGCTGGTATTTTCTGCTGGCAGGGAGTTCAGCAGTATTTCCTTTTACCAATCGAATGCTGCCGCACTGACCAACAGCCTCAAGGAACAAGGCCTTTCGCTCAAGGAAAAGCGAATTGCCCTTCTGACATTGCACCCGTCGCCCTTCAACCAGGTCATTGCAGAACAGGGTGGTGTACGATGGACGCCTTTTGTGAACATCGCTTACATTCCTGCCGAGTTGAAAAAATTTGATAGCGACGAAAATAGCGGCATGCTCGCACCACCGGTTGTGTTTTCAGAGCCGGGTCGAAAACTGCTTCACAATCAAATGCTCAGTCTGTGGGAAGACTTCCCGCCTGACGTTCTCATCATGGACAACAGTTCCAGCTGGCCATTTGCCCATTTAAAGGTCGACTGGAACCACATGCTTTCGAAAGATGAGCGCTTCAGCAATATTCTGAGCGATTTTCAGCTGGCGCATTCTCTCCAAAACGGTGGCGTGAAGTATGACTATTATACACGAAAGCAATCCAACTAGCGAAGCAGTTGCCATATGCAAACGTTGGGATGAGTAGAGATTCGTTTCTAGCTCTGTTCCTGTGGGCTACGCCCAAAACGGGCGGCAATTATCAAGCCTGAAAGAAGGAAAGTCACACCGAAGGACACAATGGTGGCAATCATTATGCCTTTCACACCGCTTTCAGGCGCCCAAAGAATGCTCAGCCAGAGGTTCATCGCAAGCGCCAGTGCGCTGACGATTGACATCACAATAATGCTTTTCTCGAAATGCAGGAACTTCATGTTGTGAAAAAAGAAGCCCTGCATGAGGATAGCGATCATGATGTATCCCATCAATGG
>JBCCYR010000476.1:0-2248 GCA_039189355.1 Pseudomonadota bacterium | reverse complement strand
TGGGCTGGAGCCTGGCGGATTGTGAAACGCTTACAATCCACGGCCGGGCGGATAGCCAGATATTGCCACATCTTGCGCCCGGTGTCCGCATGCTGGTTTTGACACAGGATGCTGACAGTCCGGCAAATGTGGCGAAACTGCTGTCTGATCTGGGTTTCGGCAAAAGCTGGATGACGGTGCTGGCTGCTCTTGGCGGTGAACGTGAAGAACGTTTCGAAGGGACGGCCGAAAGCTGGTCACAGGTGGTGCCTGACTTTCATACGCTGGCTGTTGAATGCGTTGCAGGGGAAAATGCCCGATGGTATCCGCGAACCGGTGGATTGCCGGATGAAGCTTTTCTGCATGACGGGCAGATGACCAAGCGCATCATCCGTTCCGCAACATTGTCTGCGCTCGCTCCTTATCCTAATGCACTGCTTTGGGATGTGGGTGCGGGTTGTGGTTCTGTTGCCATTGAGTGGATGCGATCAGCACGTGGTGCACAAGCAAACGCCATAGAACCAGTTGCGGAGCGCATTGCCATGATCCGCGAAAATGCGGTTAAGCTTGGAACGGAGAAGATCAGGATTGTTGAAGGCACCGCGCCGGAAACACTCGAAGGACTTGAGCAACCGGATGCTGTGTTCATCGGAGGTGGCTTGACCGCGGAGGGTGTATTCGAAACCTGCTGGAATGCTCTTCGTAAGGGCGGGAAGTTGGTAGCCAATGCAGTTACGATAGAAAGCGAAGCAAGGTTGTTTGAGTTGTATGAGAAACATGGCGGCGAGCTTTCCCGCATTTCTGTCCAGCAGGCAGAGCCGGTTGGCCGGTTCAAGGGATGGAAGCCCTTGATGCCTGTGACCCAGTGGAGTGTGGTCAAATGAGTGGCAAACTCTATGGTATCGGCGTTGGTCCGGGTGATCCGGAACTGCTGACCTTGAAAGCGCACAGGTTATTGCAGGCGTGCAAGGTAGTAGCGTATCCGGCACCTGATGATGGCGACAGTTTCGCCCGCTCCATTGTGGCGAAATATCTAACTCCTGAACAAAAGGAAATTCCGATTGTCATTCCGATGCGTGTGGACCGGTTTCCTGCCGCACAAATCTATGATGACAAAGCGACGGAAATATCCAGGCATCTGCGCACAGGAAATGATGTCGTTGTCTTGTGTGAGGGTGATCCGTTTTTCTACGGCTCCTTCATGTACCTATTCGAGCGGTTGTCGGGTGACTTCACCTGCGAGATCGTGCCGGGTGTTTCATCCCTGATGGCGTCAGCAGCAGCATTGCAGCGCCCGCTTGCTGCCCGCAATGATGTGCTGACAATTGTGCCGGCGCCTCTGGATGATGACACCATTCTTGAGCGCTTCAATTCAGGTGATGCGATTGCAATCATCAAGATTGGACGACACTTTGCGCGAGTGCGCAAGCTGATTGAAGAAGCAGGTTTGCTGGATCAGGCAGGATACCTTGAGCGGGTCACGCTTAACAACCAGCAGGTCATGCCACTCGCCCAGGTTGCCGACGACAAGGCGCCGTATTTCTCAATGATCCTGATCTACAAGGGTGCAGAAGACTGGATCAGAAAACTTGAGATGCCCGTGGAGATGAATTCGTGACCGCCATTGTGATCCTTTCAGATACTGCTTTTCCTGTTGCAGATGCAATTCGTTCAGAAATTGATTCACAGATTCAAGGGCTTGAGTCACGTTGCAAAAAACCTGATTCAACCTTTTCTGATGTCAAATCGCATGTCCAGAACCTGTTCAAAAGAGGTGAACCGATCATTGCCGTGATGGCGTCTGGTGCTCTGATACGCCTCCTTGCCCCTGTCCTTGAAGACAAGCATTCCGAGCCTCCTGTCATAGCGGTTTCAGAAGATGGCTCATCGGTTGTGCCACTGTTGGGCGGGCATCATGGTGCAAACAATCTCGCCCGGCAAATTGCGGATTTACTGGATGCGCATGCTGCCATTACTACGGCAGGTGACCTGCGTTTTGGCATTGCGCTGGATCAACCGCCTGCCGGATGGACTTTGGCCAATCCGGAAAATGCCAAGCCGGTTATGGCGGAAATCCTGGCTGAGGGAGAGGTGCGGATTCAAGGGCGATTTGTGAATGCAGCCACATGGCTGATTGAGAGCAAATTGCGGGCTGCGTCACGGTCGATCCGCTAGAGAGCGTAGATAGAAGTAACCGGAGTAGCGTAGATGAAGGTAAGCGGAGAATGAATGTAACCGAATGCGGTGCGAGTGGTTTCATAAAGGAAAC
>JBCCYR010000475.1:0-2250 GCA_039189355.1 Pseudomonadota bacterium | reverse complement strand
TGGAGGGAATTCCTGTTGCGGTCCAGCGTTCAGGATGGTCAAAGCAGGGCGGGTTTGAAATCTATCTGCGTGACAGGACCAGAGGCACGGAGCTTTGGAATATTTTCAAGGAAGCTGGCAAGCCGTGGGATATTGGTCCTGGTGCACCTGCAACAGCTGAACGCACAGAAAGTGGTCTTGTTTCCCTTGGGGGCGATACAGACGAACTTACCAATCCTTTTGAGGTGCGGCTTGGCAAATATGTTGACCTTCAGGTCGGTGATGACGTGATTGGTATTGAAGCACTCCGGAAGATTGCTGACGAGGGACCAAAGCGTCAGCAACTTGGCTTGAAACTTGAAGGTGAAACTTCCGAGCCACTTGGTTTCCGGTGGGAAGAAATCCATCTGAACGGCGACAAGGTTGGCGACATGACCAATTGCATCTGGTCGCCACGATTGAAACAGAATATCGGATATGCCTTGATCCGCAGCAATATTGAAGTCGGGCAAGTTGTTCAGGTCAAACGTGCGCGTGGCATGGTGGATGCAGAGCTTTGTGAATTGCCGTTTCTATAGGTTCTGCAGCGCATACAGCCGATTCAGCTCAAGCGATTATTCTTCTTGGCGTAAACCGGACTCGGTGTTACGCTCAACCCAACTTTTAATCAAACTGGCGCAATTCGGCGCTGGAGAAAGAAAAAGAGTGTGACTGAGCGTTCCGGCCGCGATGGCGGTAATGGAGCGGAGCCACCTCACCCAGGGCGCAGTGATCGCAATTTTGGCAAGCGCCAGCGTAGACGAAAAAAACGTAGGCAGCAGTCAGGCAAGGCAGATCAACCGTTGCAGCCGGGGCATGCCAAACCGGATGAAGTTTTTCATTCAAGCGGCAAACAGGAGGGCTCCGTGTCATTGGATGGCGTTTCTGCTGCGTGTGGTAATGCCAGCACTTCCTCTGTTGTTCATAAGGATGAACAAACCACCGACAGTCGCGCTCACCGAAAAAAGAAGAACTGGTTTCGAAATCGCAGGCACAAGTCAGAAGCAAATTCCGCTCAATCGTCTGACCTGAAAACTACGAAGCCAGCGCACAGAGAGCATCCCCAAAGGCTCTCAGCCTATGCTGCACTTGATTTGGGCACGAACAATTGTCGTTTGCTTATCGCGGTTCCAAGACAACACGGCCGCTTTCGTGTGATTGACGGTTTTTCACGTATTGTGCGTCTGGGAGAAGGCCTTTCTCAAACCGGTCTGCTTAGTGATGCCGCAATGGATCGTGCAGTTGAGGCTTTGAAAATATGTGCTTCAAAGCTCGGCAATCGTGAGATCCGACAGCAGCGCCTAATTGCTACTGAAGCCTGCCGGCAAGCAAGTAATGGTGATGTCTTTTTGGCAAGGGTCAAGGAAGAAACCGGGCTTGATCTGGAGGTTGTCACGCGTGAGACAGAAGCCAGATTGGCCGCTGAAGGGTGCGGTTCCCTGATGGACAACAAAAGCGATGGTGCCGTAATGTTCGACATTGGTGGCGGTTCCACGGAACTTATCCTTGTGAATGGCAATAAACGCCGAAGAGGTAATGTTGCTGACAGGATTGTGGACTGGACTTCCCTGCCAATGGGTGTCGTGACACTTGCCGAACGGTTGGGCGGCATGGATGTCACTACTTACTTGTTTTCGAACATGGTGAAGTCGGTGGTTGACGAGATCGGTACGTTTGAAGGCCGCAACAAACTGGATTCAATCTTTCAAGCCGGTTATGCGCACCTGCTGGGTACTTCAGGTACAGTTACCACTTTGGCAGGCATTCATCTTGGCCTTCAGCGCTATGACCGTCGAAAGGTCGATGGTTTGTGGCTGAAGAGTGAAGAGATTGACACGGTTATCAAGCAGCTGCTGGGCATGAATTACAGGCAAAGGGCTGGAAATCCTTGTATTGGAACGGAGCGTGCAGACCTTGTACTTGCAGGCTGTGCCATTCTTGAAGCCATTCGCATGGTTTGGCCCTGCGAGCGGCTGCGTGTTGCTGACCGTGGGTTGCGGGAAGGACTGCTTGCCGAAATGATGAATGCCGATGGGGTCTGGAGACGGCATTGGCGGCGCAGAAAGCCGCCCTTCAAGAAAAGCAGGGCAAACCAATGAAAAAGCCCGGTTCCAAAGGCAAGAAAACGAATCTGCGCAATCTGCATACCAAAGTAAAAACAGCCAAGGGGCGGAAACTGTCTTCCACTTTGTGGCTGGAACGTCAATTGAATGACCCCTATGTGCAGCGCGC
>JBCCYR010000474.1:0-2256 GCA_039189355.1 Pseudomonadota bacterium | reverse complement strand
CATGAACAAGGTACGGATCATCATGGCTGCTTCGGTTGAACGCAGCACTTCCGAGAAGTAACGGCTTTCAATCTTGAGGGCTGTGTCAAACGGGACGAGCAGGCCTTCATAAACACACTTCATGATCGCGCGGGCACCGGGGTAATTGTCCTGTGTCTCGCGGCGGTAAATTGCATTTGCCGGCGGGAACAACTGGAAACCTGCTGGCGAATAAACGGGACCACCAGGGAATTTGTACCCTTTCACATCCCATGGCTGGACGCCCTTCAGGCCGCCATTGATTAGCTCCTTGGCTTTGGAAACAAGCTCCGCTTCCGGCACGACCTCGGTTACCAGACCTTGTGCCTTGGCCTTGGATGCATGTAGGTTGCCGCCCTTAAGCAGCATTTGCAGTGCGTCTTGCGTATGGATCAGGCGTGGCACACGCTGGGTACCGCCGCCGCCGGGGAAAAGACCAACCTTGACTTCCGGCAGGCCAACCTTTGCATCATCCGCCATCACGCGGGCATGGCAGGCAAGACAGATTTCAAGACAGCCGCCAAGAGCCTGACCGTTGATCGCAGCAACAAACGGCTTGCCGTTGGTTTCCATCTTGCGGAGCATTTCGTTGAGGCGGAACGCATTGTCAAACAGCATTTGTGCTGCAGCTTCTGCATCCTTTGCCTCTTCCGCGCGGAACTGGCCAAGCATATCCTGGAGCATGGTGAGATCAGCACCTGCACCGAAAGCCTTTTTGCCAGATGCAATTACGGCGCCCTTGATTGCTTCATCGCCTGCAACGGCATCAATGATGGCGTCGAGTTCTTCCATCACCGAAAGATCGATGACGTTCATGGATTTTTCCGGGCTGTCCCAAGTGATAACGGCAATGCCGTCGCTATCAGTATCAACTGTGAAGCTTGTATAAGTCATATCAATAACTCCTCGAAAAGGGAGGGTTCAAATTAAACGCGTTCGATGATGGTAGCTGTACCCATGCCTGCACCAATGCAGAGAGTGACAAGTGCCGTGTTCTGGTCACGGCGTTCCAGCTCATCAAGAGCCGTGCCGAGGATCATTGCACCGGTCGCACCCAGCGGGTGGCCCATGGCAATCGCACCGCCATTGACGTTGATCTTGTCATGCGGAATGTCGAACGCCTGCATGTAGCGCAGAACCACGGACGCAAAGGCTTCGTTTAGTTCGAAAAGGTCAATATCCTCCAGCTTCATATTGGCGTTTTTCAAAAGCTTCTTTGTGACGTCCACGGGGCCTGTCAACATCAGGGCAGGATCAGAGCCAATGCTCGCAAATGCACGAATGCGTGCACGAGGCTTGATGCCAAGCTTCTTGCCGCCTTCCTCAGAACCCATGAGCACCGCAGCAGCGCCATCCACAATCCCGGAAGAGTTGCCCGCATGATGCATATGATTCACGGTTTCTATTTCCGGATGTGCAGCAATTCCAACTGCATCAAAGCCACCCATTTCGCCCATCATCACGAAGGACGGGTCCAGTGAGGCAAGAGATTGCATGTCACTGGTCGGGCGCATGTGTTCATCATGATCAAGAATGGTAAGACCGTTCTGATCTTTGACGGGAATGACAGAGTTCTTGAAACGGCCTTCATCCCAGCTTTGCTTTGCGCGTTTTTGGCTTTCCACTGCATAGGCATCCACATCATCCCGCGTGAACCCGTATTTGGAAGAAATCAGGTCGGCAGATACACCCTGTGGCATAAAGTAGGAAGGAACTGCGACTGATGGGTCCATTGGCCAGGCACCGCCAGACATGCCAATGCCGACACGAGACATTGATTCAACACCTCCGGCAATGACAACGTCTTCCGATCCGGCGCTGATCTTTCCAGCGGCAAGATTGATTGCATCAAGGCCTGAAGCACAGAACCGGTTTATCTGCAAGCCGGGAACAACGGTATCATATCGGGCTTCGAAAGCGGCTGCGCGGGCTATGTCAGATCCAGCTTCACCGACCGGGTCAACACAGCCAAGAATAATATCGTCGACATGTGCAGTGTCCATTTCGTTCCTGTCACGGATAGATTCCAGCGTTTTTGCTGAAAGGCGGACCGCGGGAACTTCATGCAGGGAACCATCCTTCTTGCCCTTTCCTCGGGGCGTGCGGACGTGGTCGTAAATAAATGCTTCATTCTTTATTGCATCTCCTAAAAATTTAACCGACCGGAGCATGTGGAAGAAGGCCTTCCGGTGGTGCCCAGTGAGGTAAGTCTTGTATTCGGGCCAGCCAAGATTTGAT
>JBCCYR010000473.1:0-2261 GCA_039189355.1 Pseudomonadota bacterium | reverse complement strand
GTGACGGGTGAATGGAAAAAAAGTCGCTCTGCGCGTTGAGCGCAGCCATCTTGATGGCGTCAATGCCCAGACTTGCCCCACGGGTGCCGGCCCCGATTTCCGAACGGACCTCTAAAACTAACAGTTGCTTCATATTGCCCTTACATTCTCAACACAGATTAGCACAAACATCTAATAGTCAAATGGTTGGCAATCAATGTGCATTCCTCCTAAGCCGGGGGCAAAGTTACGCATTAATTTGGGTCACATCAACCCGGAGATGGTGTCTGAATGACGCTTTATTTGGCCAAATTATTATCGCGCAACTATCAGATAATGAGGCCATAGAGGCGCGAATCCACCCCCTTAAACCACCTTGTGATTCCTACCTAGAAATGTTTACCTTTGTCCGGATCGCTTGGATGAACCTTCCACCGTTTGACAGCATTACTTCGATACCGATTGCTGGGGTTTTTGCTCCTGACCGCATGCTTTTTGGCAGGCTGTAACGGGGAGCTGTTCAACGGCAAAATTTCCGAGGGAATCATCGAATACCAGGTTTCCTATCCCCTGGAAGATCCCGACAACGGGATGTTGTCCTTCTACCCGGACCGGCTCATCATGAAATTCAAGGAGCACAAATACAAAGCGCACCTGGATGCCGGCATGATGGAAGCGTGCTACATCGCAGACATTTCCAAACGTGAAGTGGTGAACTGCCTCAAGCTACTCACCACGCGCTATGCCGTGGTGATGGACGAAGCGACCGTGCAGGAACACAACGCCCGTTATCCGAAAGCTTACATCACTGAAACCGAGGAGACCAAGGAAATTGCGGGTTACACGTGCAAAAAAGCCCATGTCCGTTTTGAAGGAGACTCCCTCGCCCCCATTGATGTGTTCTACACAGAAGACATAAAAATCAAAGACCCCAACTGGTGCAATCCATTCCCCGGCATCAAAGGGGTTTTGATGGAGTATCAGATTATGGAGTTTGACCTGCTCATGCACATGCAGGCCGTTTCCGTGCGCCCCAAGAAAATTGCTGAGGAGGAGTTTGAGCTCGAGCAGAACTATGAAGTTCTGACGTATTCGGGATTCAATTCAGAGGTCAACAAGATCGTCAAGTCCCTGCAGCAGCCTTGAAACCGGCTGCCTTCCGCACCCCTTAGTTCATCAATTCTTCTACGATCTTTTCTACACTGTAGCCTTCGGCTTCAG
Organism: Pseudomonadota bacterium; assembly: GCA_039189355.1. GTDB lineage: Bacteria > Pseudomonadota > Alphaproteobacteria > Rhizobiales > Rhizobiaceae > JAALLB01. The sequence continues at coordinate 1,061 of JBCCYR010000473.1, read as the reverse complement.
CCTTATAGTTGCGCACCACGCGGTGGCGCAGCACCGACATGGCTACCGCCTGGACATCTTCGATGTCCGGAGAGAATTTTCCATTGATCAGGGCGTGGCACTTGGCGCCCAACGCCAGGTACTGGGACGAACGCGGGCCGGCACCCCAGGAAAGGTACTTTTGCGTGATTTCGGGAGATTGCGCACCATTGGGCCGGGTTTTGGCCGTGAGGCCCACGATGTACTTCAACACGTTGTCCGCCACCGGAACTTTCCGGACCAGGTCCTGGTAAAAAAGGATCTCTTCAGCACTCATCACCCGCTGCGCCTTTTTCTGCACATCCGATGTGGTCGTTTTCACCACTTCCAGTTCCTCCTCAAACGTAGGGTAATCCACCCAGATGTTGAACATGAACCGGTCGAGTTGCGCTTCCGGCAACGGATAGGTGCCTTCCTGCTCAATCGGGTTTTGGGTGGCCAGCACAAAAAATGGGGCGGACAACGGATAGGTATGACCGCCCGCGGTCACCGCCCGCTCCTGCATGGCTTCCAACAGGGCCGACTGGGTTTTGGGCGGAGTACGGTTGATCTCATCGGCCAGAATAACATTGGCGAAAATGGGCCCTTTGACAAACTTGAACTGCCGGCTGTCATCCAAAATTTCTGATCCGATGATGTCCGAAGGCATCAGGTCCGGGGTAAATTGGATGCGGCTGAAATTGAGGCCCAAGGCATCGGCAATGGTGTTCACCAGCAACGTTTTTGCCAGGCCGGGCACCCCGACCAGCAGGCAGTGTCCCCCGCTAAACACGGAGATCAACACATTCTTGATCACCTGCTTTTGGCCAACAATCACCTGGCCGATCTCGGCATCCAGTTGTTGGTACTTGGCCACAAAGTTCTCAGCGGCTTCCACCTCCGACTTAAAATTCACTGCTGACGGTTGTTCCATCCTTCTCGTTTTGGGGGACCGATTTACAGGCGCGAATCGGTCCACTTGTAGCGGAACCCACACTCCTTAAAACTGTCGTCCAGTCGCACATACACCTTATTAATCCGGCTGTTGATCCATTTGCCGATGG
>JBCCYR010000472.1:0-2265 GCA_039189355.1 Pseudomonadota bacterium | reverse complement strand
GTCCGGTCAACAGTTCGTATCCGATTGTACCGCAGGCGCGGGCGGCATCGTCGATGGAGATGTTGTTACCGAAGAGTTCGATCCAGCCGGTTTCTTCAAGGGTTTGGGGTGGTATATCGGTGACGTCAAATGCGGTCAGGTCCATGGATACCCGGCCAAGGATCGCAACGCGGCGTTCGCCGATTGCGCCGAAACCACCCATAGCATTCGCCCTTCTCAAAGGCACGCCGCTGCCGGAAGAGGAACGGTGGAAACCATCCGCGTAGCCTGCGGAACAGATTGCGATTCTGCTGTCCCTCTCGAGTACGTGGGCTGCACCATAGCCGACTGCATCACCTTTTTTGGCATTGCGGATTTGCAGGATTCGGGTTTCCGCAATCACCACGGGCTGCATTGGATTGGGAATGTCGTTGACGGCTTCACCGCCATAGATCGCAATGCCGGGGCGGGTAAGATCAAATGGCATTTCCGGGTTTGAAAGAACTGCAGCACTGTTCGCAAGAGATTTCTTCAGGCCACTGAAAAGACTCGTAATTTCCTGAAATCGTGACAGCTGGGTTTGGTTCAGCTCATGTTCCGGATCATCGGCACAGGCAAGATGAGACATGATCACCTGCGCCCCTGTTTTCGAAAGAAGCGATGCATTGCCCGCAAGCTTTTCAGCTTCTTCCAGTGACAGGCCCAGGCGGTTCATGCCTGTGTCCAGATGAATGGCACAGGGTTTGCCACCTCCGGCTGATACCCACATGGCAATCTGGTCCATGCTGGAAAGAACGGGTGAAAGACCGTGCTCAATCGCCGTCTCGATCGTATCCCGGAAAATGCCGTTAAGAACAAAAACACGCGCATCCGGCGCTGCCGCGCGAACCCGAACGCCTTCTTCTACCATCGCCACGAAAAAGGTTTTGCACCCTGCGTCGACAAGAACCGGAACAATCTGCTCAATGCCAAGCCCGTACGCATTGGCTTTCACAACTGCCGAGGCTTCCGCCTCTCCGGATTTCTCACGGAGCAGTTGCCAGTTTTGAGCCAGGGCAGGAAGCTTGATGGTAAGGCGCGGTGCAGTCGTCATGAAATTCGTCGTTTGAAAACACATGCTTCAAACATGAAGCGGTTTCAAAGACAAGTGTGACGGATTACTCCATCCGTTCCGGCAGGTAATCATCCTCCGCGATGTCAGAGAAGCGGGTGTATTGTGCCTGGAAGCCAAGTTTGGCAGTGCCGGTCGGGCCGTGGCGCTGTTTGGCGATGATGACTTCGGCGCGTCCTTGGGCATTTCTGAGTTTTTCATCCCATTTCACCCAGGCTTCTGTACCTTGTTCCGGTTCGCCGTTTTGCAGGTAATATTCTTCCCGGTACACGAAGAGGACGACATCCGCGTCCTGTTCGATGGAGCCTGATTCACGAAGGTCAGACAGTTGAGGGCGCTTGTCATCACGGCTTTCCACCTGACGGGAAAGCTGGGAAAGAGCGATGATCGGAACGTTCAACTCCTTGGCAAGTGCTTTCAATCCGGTCGTGATCTCCGTCACTTCCTGAACCCGGTTGGCTGATGTGCGGGCAGAACCTTGCATCAGCTGGATATAGTCAACGATCAGAACATCCAAACCCTTTTGCCGCTTAAGGCGGCGTGCCCGCGCTGCCAGTTGTGCAATCGAAATGCCACCGGTTTCATCGATGAAGAGTGGCACTTTTGACATGTGGTTGACGTATTGCGTCAGCTTGTCGAAGTCGGCTTCGGTTATCTCGCCGCGCCTGATCTTGGAAGAGGAGACTTCCGCCTGTTCTGAAATGATACGCGTGGCAAGCTGTTCTGCGGACATCTCAAGCGAGAAGAACCCCACAACGCCACCCTCCAGCGTTTCTGGCGAGCCGTCCGGCGCAATGTCACCGGAATGTCTGCTTGCAATATTATAGGCAATATTGGTCGCAAGCGAGGTCTTGCCCATGCCCGGACGTCCGGCCAGAACAATCAGGTCAGAGGGCTGCAACCCGCCCATGCGGCTGTCGAGCGCATTGATGCTGGTTGCAATGCCGGAAAGGCCTCCATCCCGCTGATAGGCAGCCGCAGCCATATCAAGTGCGATGTTCATCGCGTTGCCGAACGTATTGAAGCCTGCATCGCTGCCACCCTTTTCGGCAAGTTCAAACAGACGGCGCTCCGCATCTTCGATTTGGATGGAGGGTGAAGTCTCGACCGGCGCGTCATAGGCGATGTTGACCATATCCTCGCCGATGTTGATCAGGTTGCGCCGGGTCGCAAGG
>JBCCYR010000471.1:0-2275 GCA_039189355.1 Pseudomonadota bacterium | reverse complement strand
GGCCCATTCCGCCAAACTTTTTACGCCAATAGTAATACGTCTTGTCCGAAATCCCTGCCTTGCGGCACGCGCTCACAACATCCAGACCATCGTGCAAATGCACATCGATCTCACGCAGCAGCTTCAGTGCATTCTCATCTGAATACCATTTCCGGACCATCCCTCGTTCCTCCCTTGACACTCAAACAATGGCACAGTTTTAAGGGGCCATGACATCCGCCTACACATACAAAACTGGATCTCCATACTTTACCCAGTTCAAACCAACATTACTCCTCACCGTATCGATGGCGGAAATTAAGCGTGTCGCCGAACTAGTTGCATTGCGTGAAGCGGACGTTTGGATGGCTGGCTCGAATGTCTGCAAAGTCCGGAGGCTGTGTGAAAACTCTGTTGGATTACGGATCGTGATATAGTTTCCCAGATTGAATCGGGGATTTGTTATGACGCGATTTATTGAAGGTGTGGCTCGTGATCAGGTGACGTTGCTGCCGGAAAGCCTGGACGATTACGTCGAAGAAGATAACCCAGCCCGCGTTGTTGATGCGTTTATTGAGATGTTGGATTTGGCTTCTCTGGGATTTGCAGTCGAACCTGAGGCAACTGGCCGTCCTGGCTACCATCCTGGCGTGATGCTGCGGATCTATCTTTACGGCTATCTTAATCAGGTTCAGTCGTCGCGTCGGCTGGAACGGGAGTGCGGTCGCAACCTGGAATTGATCTGGCTGACGGGTCGGCTGAAGCCGGACTTCAAGACGATTGCTGACTTTAGGAAGGATAACGGCCCAGCAATCCGCAAGGTGTGCCAGCAGTTCGTGGCCCTGTGCCGTGATATCAAGCTGCTGGACAGTGACATCGTCGCCATTGATGGCAGCAGGTTCAAGGCGGTCAACGCCAAGGCGAAGAACTATACGCGGGGCAAGCTGAAGCAGAAGCTGGGCGAGATCGACAAGGCGATTGCTCTGTATCTTCAGGATCTGGACCGGGCCGATGAAGCATTGACCAAGACCGGTTCGACTGTGCCGACCTCCCAGATTGTCCGCACGAGCCGGAAACTTGCTCACCTTCAAACTGAGAAGCAGCGTGATCGTTCAATCGAAGAGCGCATGGATGAGACGGGCGAAACACAGGTCTCGCTGAGTGATCCCGATGCAAAGTCCATGGCCACAACGGCGCGCATGCCCCGTGTTGTGGGCTACAACGTCCAGACCGTGGTTGAGGCTAAGTATCATCTCATTGTTGCCCACGAGGTGACCACACTTGGCTATGACCGCGATGCCTTATCCAGGATGGCAACAGCCGCTCTTGCTGTCATGGAAGTGGACGAGATCGAAGCCATCGCAGACAAGGGATACTTCAAGAGCGAGGAGATCTTTGCCTGTGAAGAAGCAGGCATTACACCGACCGTCTCCAAGCCGCTGACGTCAGGCTCAAGCGCCAAGGGTCGGTTTGATCGGGCTGACTTTGTCTATGACGCAGACAAGGATGTGTATGTGTGTCCTGCTGGAGAACATCTGATCTATCGCTTCACTAACAAGGAAGCCGGAAAGATCCTGCGTTCCTACTGGTCGAGCTTCTGCGACGGCTGCGTCATCAAGGACAAGTGCACAAACAGCAAGGAGCGGCGCATTCGTCGCTGGGAACATGAAGATGTTCTCGACCGCATGCAGCAACGCATCGATGATGATCCGTCCAAACTGGCGCTGCGTTCCATGACGGTGGAACATCCGTTCGGTACAATCAAAACCTGGATGGGTAACACCCACTTCAAGATGCGGCGGCTGAAGAACGTGGCCACCGAAATGGCTTTGCATGTCCTTGCCTACAACATGATAAGAGTGATGAACATCATCGGCATCCCGGCGCTGCTCAAGGCGATGAGGGCCTAATCGGCCTCATACAAACTCACAACCGGCCGAACGGCGGCAAATAGCTGCCAAGGCGACCCATTCGCCAAAGTAAGAGCCCACAAAGGCCAAAACCGAAAATTCGGACCTGGAAACCAATAATCGCCGCACGCAAGCCATCTCAAACGACTTTCCACACAGCCTCTCCGCAGAACGGACCAGGGCGGTTTTACCCGCAGTTCGGAATTGCGATCACAAGAAGTCGCCTTTTCATTTGAACCACCAAAACCCTGCTCCGTGCGAGTTCTTGAGTTTTGGATAAATCTGTCTGCTGCTCGACAAAGCTCGGGTTTGGCTGGAAGCTGGCAATGAGCAAAGTCTAAAGTAATTGCTTTCCGGCTAACTGGTTTTAGTGGGTGCGTTTTCTC
>JBCCYR010000470.1:0-2278 GCA_039189355.1 Pseudomonadota bacterium | reverse complement strand
AGAATTTTCAAACCTGCAAAAACCGCCATGCAGTCCGGCAAGGCCAAGACTGACAATTGGATTCTGGAATTTGAACCGGAACAGGCCCGCAAGATCGACCCTTTGATGGGGTATACAACCTCCTCGGACATGAAATCCCAAATCCGGCTTGAATTTGACAGCCTGGAAGCAGCAAAAACCTATGCCGAAGAAAACGGGATTGCCTATGCGATCCAGAAACCGCAAAAGGCAAAGCGCCGTGCGATGGCATATGCGGACAACTTCAAGCACAATCGCACACTTCCCTGGACACACTAGACCATTCTGTTGTTGCCAGAATCATCCCATTGTTTATATGTGTTGCCACGCCTCATGCAGGTGTTCGCGGTCCGGTAGCTCAGCTGGATAGAGCAGATGACTTCTAATCATCAGGTCGGGGGTTCGAATCCTCCCCGGATCGCCATTTCTTAATATGTCCCAAATCCGCAACAGCTGTCGCATATTTTCAATTGCAATTTATACCTGCGCTGTCAGAGTGCTTCGCTAATTACAATAGTGAATGCAGGAACATCATGGCCATCGAAGAAGTGGAAACTGAAACCGAAGCGCCAAAACGGGGTCGAAGGGCCGGTGGGCGTGCGGGTAACAAGCGCGGAAAGGGCGCTGCGATCAAGCAGATACCGTGGAGCGTTCCTGTCAACACCGACAAGCCTACGGAGCCATTGCCACCAGAGGGCGTTGAAGCAGTGCATGATGCAGCAATGCGCATCCTTGAAGAGATTGGCATCGAGTTTCTCAATCTTGAAGCGGTCAACATCCTGCGCGATGCCGGATGTGATATCTCCAATGAAACCGAGGAAAGCGCGCTGGTGAAGATGGACCGGGCGCTGGTGATGGAAAAAATCGCTCTTGCGCCTTCACAGTTCACGTTGACACCGCGCAACAAGGACAGGCAGATCACCATTGGTGGCAAGCATATCACCTTTGGCAATATCTCTTCGCCGCCAAACTATTCCAACCTTGATGAGGGGCGCGTGATTGGAAACCGCAAAGCCTATCAGGACTTCATCAAGCTGACGCAGTATTTCAACTGTATGCATTTCTGCGGCGGCTATCCGGTGGAACCGATGGACATTCACCCCTCAGTCCGCCATCTCGACTGCCTTTATGACAAGCTGACACTGACTGACAAGGTCGTGCACGCTTATTCGCTTGGCTCCGAGCGTGTGGAAGATGTGATGGAGATGGTTCGCATTGCAGGGGGCCATACCCATGAAGAGTTTGATGCAACTCCGCGCATGTACACGAACATCAATTCGACGTCTCCACTGAAGCATGACTGGCCAATGCTTGATGGTTTGATGCGGCTTGCAAGGCGTGGGCAGCCTACCGTCGTGACGCCGTTCACGCTGGCTGGCGCCATGTCGCCGATTACGCTTGCCGGCACTGTTGCGCAATCCATCGCAGAAGCGCTTTGTGCAATTGTTCTGATACAATGTGTTAAACCGGGTTGTGCTTGTGCCATCGGAACTTTTTCATCAAACGTTGACATGAAAACTGGCGCTCCGGCTTTTGGTACACCGGACTACATGCGCACGACCCAGATGACCGGACAGATGGCACGGTTTTATGACCTGCCTCTGCGTGCATCGAACACATGCGTGTCGAATGCGCCGGACAATCAGGCCACATGGGAAAGCTCCCACTCCCTGTTCGCGGCGATCACTTCCGGTGTTAACATGGTCTACCATGCTGCAGGCTGGATGGAAGGCGGGCTGTGCGCGTCATATGAAAAGTTCATAATGGATTGTGAGCAACTGCAGCAGATCATCACCTATCTTGGACCTGTGAAGTGGGATGAAGGCGAGCTGGCACTCGATGCGGTTGCAGAAGTCGGACAGGGTGGCCACTTCTTTGGCATTGATCACACGCAGGAACGCTATGAAACTGCTTTTTATTCGCCGTTCCTGTCTGACTGGTCGAACTTTGAGAACTGGCGCGACCGCGGCAGCGAATTGACAGTGGTTCGCGCCAACAAGCTCTACAAGCAGATACTGGAAGAGTTTGAAGCGCCTCCCATGGATGAAGCTATTCGCGAGGAGCTCGAGGCTTTCGTTGCCAAGCGCAAGGAGGAAGGCGGCGCCCCAACCGATTTTTAAGTCATTGTTGAAGAGGTCGCAGCAATATTGTCTCGTGCCGGTAGCCGTCCTACACTGCAGCCATGTAATTCTTGGCTGAACGGGTTGGTGGAATAATGATCGGCAAAGCTCTTAAAATCATTGCATTAATTCTGATTGTT
>JBCCYR010000469.1:0-2288 GCA_039189355.1 Pseudomonadota bacterium | reverse complement strand
TGATAATCATGTTGAAATGGCAATTCCCTTTAACGCCATTAGTGGTTAGCGTGATGATGGGAAGTTTTTGAATATTTTTTGCTGAGAGAACTGTAATGACGTACAAGAAAGCTGCGCACTGGGCGGATCCAAAAAACAAACTGTTTCCACATCAGGTGGGTTTTACCTGCCCACCCCATGATTTTGATGCGGCACCTTCTGATTTTTTACGCATGTCACCGGAAACTGTTGGCGTTCACGGGCGCATGCTGCACGTACCTGACTACAAACACCGCCTCGATCAGCGCAAACAAAACTTCAATCTCCTTGAAGAATACGTGGAATGCATGGCCAATAATGGTGCAGATGTCTGCGGTCAGGTTGGTTCCAACTGGGTTCATGCGTCCGGTCTTGGTGTAGAGGGTATTCGCCAACATTGTGAAACCTTGAGTGAAAAATACGAAACTCCCTTTCACATGTCTGGCTATGCCATGGTTGAGGCGCTTCGCGACCGGAACATCGAGAAAGTTGCTCTCAATGGTGCCTATCACCATCGCGACTGGTGGCAGGGCACCGTCGATTTTCTGAAAGAAGCGGGATTCGATGTTGTATGGGCCGGTAACTTTCACGATCAGGGCTGGTTTGAAACCCAGGAAGAAATAAATGCCTGCATCTGGTGCTTTGATGGCGATCTTGCACAAAAAAGCTTCCAGTACGTTGCCGAGAAGGCACCGAACGCAGACGCATACCTCATCAACGGCATGTGCAATTTCCGGCGGGCGTCAGACGGACTTGCCCAGCGTCCTGTACATCTTGAGATTGAACTCGAAGCCATGCTTGGCAAACCGATGATCAGTCACGACAACGCGCTTTACTGGCGGATATTCAAAACGCTCGGGATTGCACCAGTCACACAGCAGGGCAGCCTGCTATCTTCATTAAAAGGATAAATTCATGAACAAGATATTGGCTCTTTGGGCGGTTCCCCGTTCCACTTCAACGGCCTTTGAATGGATGATGCGCCAGCGCGGCGACATGGACTGTCTCCATGAACCTTTTGGCGAAGCCTGGTATCAAGGTGAAGACCCGCTTTGGCCTCGTTACAAACAAGGCGAGAAGACCACTGCCGGTCTGACCATTGAAAGCGTATGGGAAAACATCAAGTCCCGCGCAGAAACACAACCTGTGTTCCTGAAAGATTTTCCCCATTACATCAATCACATGTGGGATGCAGAATTCCTGGGCAATTTCACTCATGCGTTCCTCATCCGGGATCCGGCTAAAACCATTACGTCAATGTATGCCAAATGGCCGGATTTTGATGAGCTTGAGGTTGGTTTCCCGGAGCAGCGTGCCTTGTTTGATCTGCTGACAGCATTGAACGGAACACCACCACCCGTCATCGATAGCGATGATCTGCTGGAAAATCCTGAAGAGATGACACGTGCTTTTTGCGAAAGTGTCGGAGTTCCATTCATCAAGGAAGCATTGACCTGGGAAGCTGGTGGCGATCCGTCCGCACATTCCTGGTGGGATGGAGGTTCTTTCCACGCAAATCTCGCGAAATCCACCGGCCTTGTTGCGCAACCACGTAAATACGTGGATATTGACGACGCCCCGGAACGGGTTCAACGCGTCCATCGCCGCATGAAGTCGCATTATGACCGTCTGTTCGAACACCGTATCCAACTATCATAACAGAGATACATTGATGAACCATCAATCATCCCGCTTTGATCACTATCAACTGTCACACCTTGACAGGCTTGAATCGGAAAGCATTCAAATCATACGTGAGGTTGCGGCCGAGTTCCGCAACCCGGTCATGCTGTACTCGATCGGTAAGGATTCAGCGGTCATGCTGCATCTTGCATTGAAAGCATTTGCACCGGGCAAACTTCCCTTCCCGTTGCTGCACGTTGATACGACTTGGAAATTCCGGGACATGATCACGTTCCGGGACAATATGGCAAAGGAACATGGATTCGACCTTGTCGTTCACATCAACCAGGAAGGCGTTGAAAAAGGTGTTGGGCCGATCACCCACGGCTCAAAGCTACATACGGAAATCATGAAAACCAATGCACTGAAGCAGGCATTGAACGAACACAAGTTTGACGCTGCGTTTGGCGGCGCACGCCGTGACGAAGAGAAATCCAGAGCCAAGGAACGGGTATTTTCCTTCCGTTCAAAAGCACACCGCTGGGACCCGAAATCTCAACGTCCGGAATTGTGGAATCTCTACAACACAAACATTGCGCCTGGTGAAAGTGTCCGGGTGTTCCCGCTGTCCAACTGGACCGAGCTCG
>JBCCYR010000468.1:0-2297 GCA_039189355.1 Pseudomonadota bacterium | reverse complement strand
ATTCATTTTTGTATCGTTTTTCTGCTTCATGAAACCAAGCTAAAGTTTGCCCGTAATGCGCCTTACCCCAATAGTCAATAAATCGTTTGGTTTTGTAATCCTTTGTATTTTGAAGTTCCTGAATTCGCTCTGCGATAAACTCGGCGGTTAGTGGAATACCGCATTCAACGGTAATGCAGTGTTCCCATTCTTTATAGGTCGTCGGAATAATAGGCGTTTTGTTTCGCAAGTTTGTTTTGAAAGAGGCTCTGTCTTCATACGATCAGAGGGTTAAACGCAACAGAGAACCAGTTTGCGTTTCAAAATGAATGTAATAACATTACATATTGTTTGCCACCTAAAAATTGACTTATCGAGAGTGCAAGCAGCAGCTTGCTTAACGCAACGGATAAAAAGTTGACATCCAGGACTGCAATTCAAAGGTGGTAGCAGGTCGCTGGTAAGATAGTGTCAAACTTGAATATCGGTCACTTTTGTCCCGCACGCCGGACATTCAATCCAAAGGCACGGCCTTTATGCAAGATTTAGGGTGGAGAGATATGTCACAGGCCTTGGATCAGCAGATTATAATACTGCACCGCCTGTACCAGATTCTCGACCGAGATTCGCTCATCGGCTGCATGAAGTAATCCAACATCTTCTGAATTAGCAACAAAGGGCAAGAACCGGTAAGAGTTTTCGGTCAACACTGCATAGTGAGAGGAATCCGTACCGCCAACGGTCAAGCCGGGCACGATCACTACATTCTGAAACACCTGCCGCGCGATTTGCGCCAAATGAGCAAACGTTTCATCCTGGTGTTCTGCCACGGGGCTCGCCTCGCGAGCAGTGAGGACATCCACGCTAAAGTTCTTATCGGGTAGATGTTGATTGATGTGCGCAATAACGGTCTCGGCCGTGTCGCGTGGATGCAAGCGGAAATTAACCACAACACTCGCTGCCTGTGGCAACACATTCTCCGTTTCCGACCCTTCCAGCATTGTTGGCGCTGTCGTTGTACGCAAAATAGCATTGGTTGTGTTCCTGCCCGACAATACGCTTTCAAGGACAGGATCGAACAGCCACCGGTTGGCAAACAGCATGCGTTCAACAAAGCCCATATGTGGCGCAAGTCTGTCGAACATGTTTCCTGTCAGACCATCAAGCCCGCCAGGCACCTGATTTGCTTGCAAGGCTGAAATCACATCGGCCAGTCGCGTGATCGCATTGTCGTTCTGCGGCATCGAGCTGTGACCGCCATCGGCCAAAGCTGTGATCCGCACTGTCATATAGCCCTTCTCTGCAAGGTTGATCATGGCGATGTCGTTCTCAACGCCACTGATCATGTCGCGCAAGACGAAGGATCCTTCATCAAGCGTCCAGTCAATCTCAATACCTTCATTCTGGAAATACTGTGCAACTGCTGCAGCGCCGCCTTTCCCACCGATCTCTTCATCCTGGGTGAGCGCAATGTAGATATCGCGCTTCGGTTGAAATCCAGATTCTGCCAGTTGATCCACCGCGTGCAGCAGCGTTACGACGGCACCTTTCATATCCAGTGTTCCGCGGCCCCACACAAAGCCCTCCGCGATCTCGCCGGCCCATGGATCCCGTGACCATTCGCCTTCAATGGGAACCACGTCATAATGTCCGCTGATCAGGATTGCACCAGCATCAGGATTACTGCCTTTCCAATGATAGATCGGAGTAAATCCGCTCACCACTGTCCGGTCCATTGCAGCCGTTGCATGAGGAAAAGTTGTACCAACCCAGCTCAAAAAATCCGCGTAATCTGCGGGTCGACCTGGCTCACCAAGCGGATGGGAAATTGTCCGAAACTGAATCGCTTCACTCAGAATCTGGGCAATCTCATCAGCATCGACTTTTGGCAGCGTTACTTCCGAGATGGCATCTGGCTCTGGCGACAGGCGCAGCGTATTTACGACAAGAAGCGCAAGCAACAATCCAAGCGCTAATCCACCCCATTTCAAAATTCGCATACCAAGTCCCCTTCATTTGTCAGGACGTTACCACCGACAATGAAAAAAGGAAATTGTAACACACGAGCAGGCCGGTTTGGATTGTTCAGTGCCTGAACTGGAGAGGCTGAAGTTCGGAGCAAGAAAACCGTTCATATCAAGCAAGATGTTGCTCAATTGGCGCAAGACCGTGCGAATTCCATAAGGTCCGTGTTGTTCGCACACATTCCGTTTGCATGTATCAAATGGTCGAAAAACAATCCAATGACAGCTTCGAGCCTGAAGAAGACTTTCAGAGCAGTTTTGTCATCTTAATGGAATAGCAGCATAACCTGTTAT
>JBCCYR010000467.1:0-2321 GCA_039189355.1 Pseudomonadota bacterium | reverse complement strand
TTACCGCGAAGGGTTTGCAGATTGACATCAAGGGTGTTGACAGGAATTGTTACGGGCATAAGTGATGTTTTAATTGACGTTTACGTCAAAATTATTCAAACAGGTTTGGCTCGTCCGTGCATTTGGAGGAATTTCATGTATCGCGCACCCGTAGCAGATATTTCGCATACGCTCAAACATGTTGCAGGAATGAATTCTGCACTGGAAAACGGAGAATTGGGAGATTTGTCAGAAGATCTCGTTGATGCTGTTCTGGAAGAGGCAGGCAAGTTTGCAACGGATCGGATTGCACCGCTCAACAAGGATGCCGACCTGATCGGTGCAAAGCTGGAAAATGCGGTTGTTACGACTGCTCCCGGTTTCAAGGAAACTTACAAGGCGTGGTGTGAAGGCGGCTGGAATGCAATTGCAGGGCCGGAAGAATATGGCGGGCAGGGATTGCCAAACATGCTGGCAATTGCTGCTGCAGAAATGTGGAACTCGGCTTCCATGGCTTTCGGGCTTTGTCCGCTTCTGACAATCGGTGCAATCGAGGCACTCGACAAGCATGGTTCCCAAGAACTCAAGGACACATATCTTGAAAAGCTCGTGTCCGGTGAGTGGAGCGGGACAATGAACCTCACAGAACCCCAATGTGGTTCTGATCTTGCAGCGCTTAAAACCCGTGCTGAACCTGTCGGCGATGGTACTTACAGGATTTACGGTCAGAAGATTTTCATCACCTTTGGTGAACATGATATGGTGGACAATATCTGCCATCTCGTTCTTGCCCGCCTGCCGGATGCACCTGCGGGCACACGCGGCATTTCGCTGTTTCTGGTTCCGAAATTTCTGGTCAATGAAGATGGCAGTCTTGGTGAGCGCAATGACCTGTTCTGCCAGTCCATCGAACACAAGCTTGGCATTCATGGCTCACCCACATGCGTCATGATCTACGGCGATGGTTTTGAAGGGCGGGATGCCGGTGCAACCGGCTACCTGATCGGTGAAGAAAACCGTGGCCTCAACTGCATGTTCACCATGATGAACAATGCGCGTCTCAACGTAGGCACACAAGGCGTTTCCATCGGTGAAGCTGCGTACCAGCACGCACTTGCCTATTCACAGGACCGCAAGCAGGGCAAGGCCGCTGATTATGACGGGCAAGGCATGGCGCCGATTGTACATCATCCCGATGTGCAGCGTAATTTGCTGACCATGAAATCCATGACCCAGGCAGCACGTGGTATCTGCTATTCAACGGCGCATGCACTCGACATGGCGCATTTAAAAGACGGTGATGACGCGAAATTCTGGGACGAGCGGGCAAGCCTGCTGACACCGATTGCCAAGGCATTCTCGACCGATATAGGCTGTGAAGCTGCAACGATTGGCGTGCAGATTCATGGTGGCATGGGCTTCATCGAGGAAACGGGTGCTGCGCAATACATGCGCGATGGCCGCATCAATCCGATCTATGAAGGGACAAACGGCATTCAGGCCATTGACCTTGTAACCCGCAAGCTTCCACTTTCCGGTGGGGACTGCGTAAAGGCCTACATTTCCGAACTTCGTGAAATCGTTGAGCAGGTGCGCGGTGCCAATCATGACGGATTTGGCAATACAGCTGAACTGCTTGATCTTGCAATCAATGATGTTGAAGAGGCAACTGGCTGGATGCTCGACAAGCTTGCCAATGGCAGGATGGATGAAGCGCTTGCCGGTGCCACTCCGTATTTGCGCCAGTTCGGTCTTGCGGCAGGCGGTTGTTATCTCGCCAAGGCCGGGTTGGCTGATGAAGACAACGCGCGCGCAGGTCTTGCAAGATTTTATGTTGAGAATTTTGCTGCCGAATGTGCAGCTATGAAGAATACCGTAACAGGCGGTGCAGAGAGCCTGCTTGCTGCGGGTGAACTTTTGAAAGCGGGATAACATGACGGAAGTAAACGACCACATTCTGGCCCATGCAAACGATGGCGTGATGACCATCCGCATGAACCGCCCGGACAAGAAAAATGCGATTACCGGCGACATGTATGCCCGCATGGCTGCTGCACTGGATGAAGCCAATGACAGCGACGACGTGAATGCCATATTGTTCCTTGGCACGCCGGGGGCTTTTTCATCGGGAAATGATATTGCCGATTTCATGAAAGTTGCGATGACCGGGGAACGGTCTTCCATGGCGGTGTTCGATTTCCTCGAGCGCATCATCATGGCACCGAAACCAATGGTAGCCGGTGTGGACGGGCTTGCAATCGGTGTCGGAACGACCATGCTGCTGCATTGCGATTATGTGGTTGCTTCGGGCAATTCGCGGTTCAAGACGCCTTGTGTTGATC
>JBCCYR010000466.1:0-2330 GCA_039189355.1 Pseudomonadota bacterium | reverse complement strand
GCCGTTTTGGAACGATCATGGGTAGGTTTGGAGTGTTCATGACACTGTCTCCTAACCATCCCCCCACTCCGCAACATCAACACCATGCTGACATTCACCAGCATAAAAGAAACACTGGCTAGTGACAGAAATGGCTCTTCAACTGAAACCAGGATAAGGAGTCAACAATCACCTCTCGAAATTGCACATATACAAGTGTAGCCTTGAGATAATCTTTGTTATTTCACTCAATCACATCGGCAGCGCCGCGTTTACCCATTTCCCAATATGAGACGCTGAGTTGCTTGCCCTTGGAAAGACCAAACTTTTCCTTGAATATTTTTCTAATGTCATTCGCATTGGAAAATTCACCGCCAAACCAGGCATAATCAGGTGGTATATCTGCCGTATAAAGTCCCTCGATGAAGTTCTCACATTC
The DNA here is from genome assembly GCA_039189355.1 of Pseudomonadota bacterium. Taxonomy (GTDB): domain Bacteria; phylum Pseudomonadota; class Alphaproteobacteria; order Rhizobiales; family Rhizobiaceae; genus JAALLB01. The sequence continues at coordinate 1,912 of JBCCYR010000466.1, read as the reverse complement.
TGCCCTGAAACTAGCAGTTTCCAGCGAATGATATTCCATGTTGCTGCTGGGCAAGTATGAGTGCAATGTTTCCAGATTTGGCGCCGCAGCTACAACTTTGCCTTTTTGTCCGGAAGGTAGTTCTTCCAGTATCCGTGCGATCGCAGGCAGCGCTGTTTCATCCCCTGCCAACAGCAGATTACCTGCCACATCGGGAACACTACCGCCACCAGGCCCCATAATCCCAATCAGTTCTCCAACCGCTGCAGAATATGCCCAGTCTGATATCATGCCCCCTTTGTGCTGTACCACATCGATATCAATTTCGCCCGCATCGACCCTCACGTTCCGGATGGTGAAATACCTCACATGCAGTTCGTCTTCACCCTTGGGCCATACCGTCATGCCGTTTGGTGCAACGCCCGGCCAAACAGGATGTTCGGTAGTGTTTTTTGGGTGCATGAGTTTCACATGCAATCCGTCTTTCGGAAAATTTTGCAAACCATCAGAAGAAAGTGTCAGCCGGATAATTCCTGGAAAAATTTCCTCTCTTTTCTTCAAACTCAATTCGAGGAAATTTACAGGAGTGCCGTCAGTATTGGTTGTTATTTCGGCTCCTGCCCAGATTATGTTTTCCCCGGCAACAGGATCAATCTCCATGATATGGGCAGCGGCTGCCTCCTTTAGGAAAAAGAGCATATTCTCGGTGGGAGCCAGCAGTTCCAGGAATAATTCCTGTTCGTCATGGCTGAAATCCAGAGAACATCCCTCATGCGTAAATTTCACCTGCTGTTCCGAAACTCTCTGGAACTCAATTCCATGCTCGGATATGTGCTCCACCAGAATCGCAAATGACTTGGTGACATCAGGCAAAATAACAGATGTTTGTGTTTTGGTTGTCATCTGCCTGAAACCGCCAACGCTTCTTGTTCACTGCCCTTACCGTAAAGCGCGATAAAACCTCCAACCAGTGAACCCGCTGCTCCGAACCAAAGCACTACTGAAAAACTGATGACATCTGAAAGGGCAGCACCAGTACCTGCCAATAACAGGAGAAACACGCCTTCAACACTAATAAACGCCGAGAAGTCAGTGGCGGCTCTGGTGGGATTACAATAGCTGAGCAGTATACTGCGACTTGCCGGAAAAGCAGCAAAGGTCAGTGCATTGGCAATCAAGACATATGCCAAGGTCTCCGTTTCACCAAGACCGTCCTGAAACAGGATGCCGAAAGAGACACAGTAAACAGCGGTCAAAAAGGCAATGATCGCAAGTACCGGGAAACCTCCCAGAGCGTCCACAACAGGGCGGATCAACATGGCCGCCAGAAGGCCTGCAACGCTGCCATACACAAGGCTTATCAGTGCAGCTTCACCGACCTCAAAGCCAGCATCAATCAGAACAATTGACTTAAGGCCATAGGTGAGCGCAAGTCCCATTCCAACGAATATCTTGATCCAAAGAAGGTGCCGCACTCTCTGATCCTTAAAAGACTTGAAGTGTGTTGTTAACGACGGGCGATCACCACAGACCTTCCATCCCTTGTCCAGCGGGAAGAACAAAATCAGCAAAAATGAAATCAGCACAAGGGCTGACATCAGCCAGACGACGGTTTGCCAACCCATGTCTGACAGCAAGTAAATAACGAATGCGCCAACAAGTATGCCTGATAGGGCAGAACCGGCTGCCCGCAACGCGGTTCCCCGGGCTCGGTCTTTTGGTGAGAGGCCCCGCACCATCAGGCCCGATGTTGAAGCATCCTGAGTTGCCATGACGGTTGTTAAAAGAACAACGGTGGCGATGAGATAATAAGGATGGTTTGCTGGATCGAAGAAAGAGAGTACGAACAGCAAAACGCCTGCGCAAATCTGACCCGCCAGAATCCATGCCCGGTAATGTCCAAAAACAGGCGCGCTATACCGGTCTATAAAAG
>JBCCYR010000465.1:0-2331 GCA_039189355.1 Pseudomonadota bacterium | reverse complement strand
TATGTCTCCGGCGAGGAAGCCGTTGCCCAGATCCGGATGCGCGCGCAACGCCTTCAAGCCATCGAAGCCAATGTGGGCCTTGCCGCAGAAACCAGCGTTGAGAACATTCTTGCCACGCTTGAAGGAGATCAACCTCCTGCCCTACTGATTATTGATTCCATTCAAACGCTCTGGACGGAACTGGCAGAGTCGGCACCCGGCACGGTTACCCAGGTGCGCACAGCTGCCCAGGCGATGATCCGCTATGCCAAAAAACACGGAACCTGTGTTGTACTGGTTGGCCATGTCACCAAGGAAGGTCAGATTGCAGGTCCCCGCGTCGTGGAGCATATGGTGGACGCGGTACTTTATTTTGAAGGTGAAGGCGGACATCACTTCCGGATTTTGCGAACCGTCAAGAACCGTTTTGGCCCGACAGACGAAATCGGCGTATTCGAAATGTCTGACAAGGGGCTTCGCGAAGTCAGCAACCCGTCTGAGCTGTTTCTGGGAGAACGCAACGAAACCGCCCCCGGAGCCGCCGTCTTTGCAGGCATGGAAGGCACGCGCCCGGTTCTGGTTGAAATCCAGGCACTCGTGGCACCCTCTTCGCTTGGCACTCCGCGCCGGGCTGTTGTCGGGTGGGACTCTTCACGCCTTTCCATGGTTCTCGCCGTCCTCGAAGCGCATTGTGGTGTGCGACTCGGCGACCATGATGTCTATCTTAATGTGGCAGGCGGATACCGAATCGTCGAACCCGCCGCAGACATGGCGGTTGCCGCTTCGTTAGTATCATCCTTGTGTAGCGTGGCACTGCCTGCAGACTCGGTTTATTTCGGAGAAATCAGCCTTTCCGGCAGCACGCGGCCCGTTGCGCATACGGGACAACGCCTTAAAGAGGCCAGCAAACTGGGCTTCAACAAAGCATCTGCCCCCCTTGCTGACAAGGACGATGGCAATACAACCACGCTGGACATCTTCAATGTCAAGGAGCTGACACAATTGGCAGCCCACATCGCTGCCATGAAAGAAACATCTTAATAGGCGAAGAAAAGCTGGAAAAAGTGCTTGTTTGGGGTTAAATCACCATCAAAATTACAAGGCATATTTAAGGGCGCGTTTCATGCCAATCGAATTGCTCGATATTATACTCATCGCTTTGATGATCATTTCAGGTTTTCTCGCCATGGTGCGCGGTTTTTCGCGCGAAGTTCTGTCCATCAGCTCATGGGTCATTGCGGGGCTGGTGGCATTCACTTTCTTCGGACAATTGACACCGCTTGTCGCCGAATACACTGTTTCTGTGACCAGCAATGAACTGGTGCCGCAGATTGTAGCTGGTGCCATCATATTCCTGATTGCACTGATTATCGTCAGCCTCATTACCATGAAGATTGCCGACCTGATTGTCGACAGCCGGGTCGGTGCGCTGGACCGCACGCTCGGGTTTGTTTTCGGTGCAGCGCGGGGCGCCCTGCTCGTCATGGTCCTGTTGATGTTCTATCTCAACTTTTTCCCGGACAACCAGCCGGACTGGGTTGCGAATGCAAAATCAAAACCCATGTTGGAGTCCATGGGCGAGAGCCTTGTAAATGCGTTGCCGGATGATCCGGCTGGATTTGTTTTTGATAAGCTTGGTATTGAAAACGATCCTGAACCTGAAGGTCAGGATGCCTGACACAAAGCCTGCAGGAGGCAAACATGTCTTTTTTTGATGATGATAAACTGCATGAAGAGTGCGGTGTATTTGGTGTTTTCGGGCATGAAGATGCCGCCGCTTTAACCACACTTGGACTTCATGCACTCCAGCACCGTGGTCAGGAAGGAGCCGGTATTGTTTCTTTTGACGGCAAACAATTTCATGCCGAACGCCACAGAGGCCTTATCGGCGATACTTTCACCAAACCAAGTGTATTGAACAGGCTTAAAGGGGACAGGGCGATCGGCCATACGCGCTATTCCACGACTGGTGGCGATGATATCCGAAATATCCAGCCATTTTTTGCAGAATTTTCTGGCGGCGGCTTTGCTGTTGCCCATAACGGCAATCTTACAAACGCCTTGAAGTTGAGACGGGACTTGCAACGCAAAGGAGCAATTTTTCACTCAACATCGGATACAGAAACCCTTCTTCATCTTCTTGCCATGAGCAAGGAGGCAACTTTCGTTGAAAGGATTGAGTCAGCCCTGCAGGAATTGGAAGGTGCATTTTCTTTTGTTGGATTGACAAACAAGAAAATGATCGGTTGCCGCGACCCCCATGGTATTCGGCCACTTGTTCTGGGAGATCTTGAAGGATCATACGTCCTGGCTTCCGAGACATGCGCTCTGGACATTATAGGCGCAAGGCAC
>JBCCYR010000464.1:0-2334 GCA_039189355.1 Pseudomonadota bacterium | reverse complement strand
GCCGGTCATTTAGCGTTCTCCTTGGCGTCTTCGCTCCAGATGGCTTCGTTTGCCGGGGTTGATTTGGCTGGAGGCAGAGCGGCTTCGATTTGCTTCTTGGTCAGTTTTGGTCTTGGCTCGCCCGCCTTGTAGGTCATTATAATCTTGTCTGACACCGAGTGACGTACAACATTGAAAAAGCGGCCACATCCGTGAACATGGCGCCACCGTTCATAGACGATGCCTTTCTGGTTTTCACGAATGAAGAAGAACTTCTCAAAATCTTCATCGGAAAGGTCAGCCATGTTGGCGGGACGCTCGATATGTGCCTCGCCTTCACAGTGGAACTCGATCTCTGGAAGGTATTCTTCGCAGTAAGGGCAGTAAATGAGTAGCATGTTTTCTCCCCTAATGCGCAACTGCAGCGGCAGCCGCTTCGTCGATCAGGCGTCCGTTGTGGAAGCGTTCGAGCGTGAAGCCTGCATTGATCTTGTGCGGTTCGTCTTTTGCAATCGTATGCGCAAAAACATGACCTGAGCCCGGTGTTGCCTTGAACCCGCCAGTGCCCCAGCCGCAATTCACGTAGAGGCCCTTGACCGGTGTCTTGGCAAGGATCGGTGAACGATCCGGGGTAACGTCGACGATGCCGCCCCAGGAGCGGAGCATTTTCATGCGGCCGAAAATCGGGAACATCTCACAAATTGCTTCCAGCGTATGGGTTGCGATGTGAATGCTTCCGGTTTGTGAGTAAGATATGTATTGGTCGGTTCCGGCCCCGATGACCAATTCGCCCTTGTCGGACTGTGAAATGTAGGCATGTACTGAGTTCGACATGACGACACACGGGAAAATCGGTTTGATGGGTTCTGATACAAGCGCCTGCAGCGGATAACTTTCAAGCGGCATGCGAACGCCTGCCATATCCATCAGCACTGAGGTATGACCTGCAGCAACAACACCGACCTTTTTCGCGTTGATGGTTCCGCGGCTGGTGTTAACGCCTGTAACCGCACCGTTTGCATCGCGGTTGACGCCGGTCACTTCGCATTGCTGGATGATGTGCACACCCATGTCTGCTGCCTTGCGTGCGTACCCCCATGCAACGGCATCGTGACGGGCAACGCCGCCTTTTCTTTGCAGGGCGGCACCCATTACAGGGTAGCGGCAGGATTTCGAGATGTTGAGTGGCGGGCAATAGGCTTTTGCTTCTTCCGGCGAAAGCCAACTGTTGTCGACGCCATTCAGACGGTTTGCATGCAGGTGGCGCTGGGTGACCTGAACGTCATGGACGTTATGTGCCATCATCATTACGCCGCGCTGGGAAAACATGACGTTGTAGTTGAGTTCCTGTGACAAGCCCTCCCACAGGTTAACTGCATGATTATACATGCCCGCGGATTCGTCATAGAGGTAGTTGGACCGGATGATCGTGGTGTTCCGGCCGGTATTGCCGCCGCCGAGCCAGCCCTTTTCCAGAACAGCCACATTGGTAACGCCATGTTCCTTGGCAAGATAATAGGCAGTTGCCAGCCCGTGTCCTCCTGCGCCTACAATGATGACATCATAGGAGGATTTCGGTTCCGGGTTTTGCCACTGCTTTTCCCAACCCTTGTGGGCGCGCATTGCTTCTCTTGCGACTGCGAAGGCAGAAAATCTACGCATTCTTGGTAATCCTAATGGAATTCGTTGCGGCACCTGTCATACCGTACTTTTGAGCTGCAATAAATTCTGTTTGACAAGATTCCTTGCGACTTATTGCGACGGTGGAAATGCAAATAGCGACGGGAGATTTATTCCATTCTGTTTGACATTTCCCCCGTTTCCCACTAACACCTGCCTCATTCAAGCGCGTCCGCTAAAAAAAGCTGGCGCGTTAATTATTGGAAGAGCCCGCAAAAGAAGGTCTCGTAACCCGGTCGTATTGGCATTTTATGCCTAGGTTGAATGCGACTTATCTTTAATTATCGCATGTTGCGAGCGCAAAACCGGCGTCTACTTTTGCTGAACATGCTAAGCGTACGGAAATAGTACCATGAAGATCAGAAACTCTTTGAAGTCCCTAAAGGGCCGTCATCGCGCGAACCGGGTTGTTCGACGTCGCGGACGCGTTTACGTTATCAACAAACAGAACCCGCGTTTTAAGGCCCGCCAAGGCTGAGCTTATAAACGTTTTTTGAACGAAAATGGTCGCTAAGGCGGCCATTTTTTTTATGATAACGAAATTGCGTGTTTGACCTTTTAAACCAGCGCGGTAGATTCCTTCCATGATCCGGATTCTCTCGCTTTCAGCAATGGTATTTCTGGCCAATTTTTATGGTCAACCGGTTATCGCACAGACAGTGCCGAGCCCACTTG
>JBCCYR010000463.1:0-2346 GCA_039189355.1 Pseudomonadota bacterium | reverse complement strand
TCAATCCAGCTTCTTCCAAGTGAGTAAAACAGATAGCCCACAAATTAGGAATCTTGCGCTCTATCCTGATGAGCTACGGGACCACGCTTTCTCAATACTGTAATCATTGCCCTGCGCCAAGGTGTTGAAACAGATTACTGGTTTGAGGCGGAGGATTGGGCGGTGTCCTTACAATGCCCGTGCGGTTGCGGAGAAGATTTAAAACTGATGCTTTTGGAAGAAATACAGCCGAATTGGATAGTTAAGAGCGATGATAAAGAATCTGTGACAATACGATCCGCGTTTGGTTTAGGTGTGCACATTTGCAACTGGGGCAATGTAGTGTCCTGCAATCCGGGTACCCCATAACGGCAATCATTCTGAAGTCAACGCAAACCTTAGAATAGTTAAAAACTATACAGTTTGACTCCTGTTTAAATATGACTATTGATATCATGTATGATGCTCTGGAATGCATGAGCTTGCTGACTGGAGACTTGAAGTCAATGATCACTTCACAATCCAGGCTGATCAACGGTATAAATATCAACCACACGCTACAGTAACGGAGAACCCAATGTCGCGTTTTAAAACCCTAACCATGACACTACTCTTGACGGCTTCGCTGCCGGCAATGGCAAATGCGGAAGTATCAGCCGATGCTGTAGTCAAGAATTATGCGGATATTGCTTTGGCAAAATACGAAGATTCGTTGACGACAGCAAAAGCACTGGATGGAGCCATTGAGGCCTTTCTTGCTTCACCTTCAGCCGAAACCCATCAGGCCGCCAAAGATGCATGGCTGGCAGCGCGGGTGCCTTATCAGCAAACAGAGGCTTACCGGTTTGGCAATGCAATTGTTGATGACTGGGAAGGTCGTGTAAACGCCTGGCCATTGGATGAAGGTTTGATTGACTATGTTGATGCGAGCTACGGAACAGAGAGTGATGAAAACACACTTTACACTGCCAACCTTGTTGCAAATGCCTCAATCACCATCAACGGTGAGAAAGTCACTGCCGCAGAGATTACACCCGAGCTCATTCAGGGTCTTAACGAAGCAGGCGATATAGAAGCAAATGTGACCACCGGGTATCATGCAATTGAATTTCTGCTTTGGGGGCAGGACCTGAATGGTACAGAAAAAGGTGCAGGCGGTCGTTCCCATACGGATTTCGACACTGCAAATTGCACGAACGGCAACTGTGATCGCCGTGGTGATTATCTGCAAGCAGCTTCCAAGCTCTTGATTTCTGATCTTGAAGAGATGGTTGGCAACTGGACCACAAATGGTGAAGCGCGCAAGGCTGTCATGGAAAATCCGGGCAACGGTATTTCCACAATTCTGACCGGTATGGGTTCACTTTCATACGGCGAACTTGCCGGTGAACGCATGAAGCTCGGTCTCCTGCTTCATGATCCTGAAGAAGAACATGATTGTTTTGCTGATAATACACACAACTCTCATCTTTACGACCAGGTTGGTATTCAGAACGTGTATTTGGGTTCATACAAGCGGATTGACGGCTCAACTGTCAGCGGACCATCGCTTGCTCAAATGGTTGCAGCAAAAGATTCAAGTCTTGACGCTGAACTCAAGGGAAAACTTGAAGCAACTGTTGGCAAGATGCAAAAAATGGCAGATCGGGCTGTTTCTGTTGAAGCCTATGACCAGATGATTGCCGAAGGTAATGCGGAAGGTAATGCAACTGTTCAGGCAGCGATTGACGCATTGGTAGACCAGACCCGTTCCATTGAACGTGTTGTCAGCTTACTGGATCTGGAAACGATCGAGTTTGAAGGATCCGATAGTCTGGATAATCCTGAGGCAGTTTTTGAATAATGGATTTTGCCGCAGTTGACACTCCAATTTAATTGGCAGAAAAAGGGCTTGGCGATTTTATAAGATGATCGGCAAGTCTATTTGCAAAGCAAGCCAAATTCGTATTAGCCAGCTGCCGCGAACCACAAAAATCTCGTTAAATATGTGCACTGTTGCAAGACGTGCAACAAAAGGCTCTTTGCTTTTAAAAGGAAAAACAATGAAAAAACTGATGCTTGGAACTGCATTGTCGTGCAGTTTGATGGGGATGACAAGCTTGACCCACGCCGCAGACCCAACTCTTCAGGATACGGCTCCTGCTGCTGACGAGGTTGTGACATATCCCTATATTGAGGGTGAGTTCATCTGGGAACTTCAGAACGATTATACCTATGATTCAGATGATCGGGATGCGGAACTCAATGACACTTTCGCCTATCTTGAACTTGCTGTTTCGCTGATCCTCAATCCTTCATTCCAGATCAATACAGCGATCATTGCCGAACCGGTGCAGGATCCGGGCCCGGGCGATGACCGTTTCTTTG
>JBCCYR010000462.1:0-2372 GCA_039189355.1 Pseudomonadota bacterium | reverse complement strand
TCCCAAGTCGAATATGGACCTCTTGGTACGATATCGGCAAAGTCTGAAATTACTGCCCCGTCCACGGTTGTCGAAACCAACAAACTGTTACCACGCCCAGCATTGAAACCGGCCTGATTTACGCCCCGGATTGAGAAACCGCGCTCACCCTGAACATTTGTGATGCCTGGAGTCCGTTCAATGACCGTGTAAATATCCGGATCGGATCGCCTTTCAATTTTCTCGCCTGTTACTATTGTCACCGAAGTGGTTGTATCTTGTATATCTCGTTCAAGCAGTTCCCCATCAACAACAATTCGGTCCAGAACCGTTTCGTCTTCTTCACCAGTTGCAGTTTGCGCCTGCACATTGTTATTGATGACCAGAGTGCCGTCAGCCAGTTCCGAAATCCCGAACGTGTCATTGTTCAAAATTGCGGAAAGCGCTTTTTTGGCCGTCATTATTCCGGATACGGACGCACTCGTGCGATTGGCGAGAAGTTCATCAGGTCCGATGATTTGAACACCAGCGATATTGCCGAGTCTGGTTATCGCACCAACCATGTCCTGAGGCGGAATCTCGACCGAAACCACCTCTTCGGAATGCCCTGATGCAGGCACAGCCATTATCATAAGCAGCGCCATTGCGGAGCTTTGCCACAGTTTTCCGGATTTCATTTCACGTCCCCTGATTTAAATATTTTTTGTCCGTTCAATAAGTTGACGAACAAGGTCAGCTTATTTTCCGCGTGACAAAAAAATCAGTTGGAGGCCAGTATTATGTTTCCCAGCAATGGCACTGTCACAATCCTGGCGCCCCGGACTGCTGCAAGTGCTGCAAGTGCGCTTTGAGGATCGTCAAGGTTTATGGTCCCCGATACGCGCGATTGTGCGAGGGCAGAATTCGGTATGATAATGTTTCCGGAGAGCCTGCGATCAATTACGGCAGCAACTTGTGAGAAGGTCAGACCATCAGCGGCAAACCGGTTTTGCCGCCAGAGGGCAATATCAGAAGGATCGATTTGCGAAACTTCGCCACCTTTGCCTGTTGTCCACATGAACTGATCACCCTCTCCGAGCTTCCAGACCCGGTCACCGACTTTGGTCTGCACAGCGCCTTCAACGACTGAAACCAGTACACCATTGTCAAGGCTGGATACTTCAAACGTGGTGCCAACAACCTCAATCGTGACATCATCCATATCAACGGCAAATTCCCTGCCGTCTGTTTCAACTTCGAAAAGCACCGCACCTTCGAGTATTCTCACGCGTCTGTTTTTGCCATCGGTTTCATCCGTGATTGCCGTATCTGCATCCAGACTAGCAACATCGCCGGAAGCAAGTTCCACCTTCCGTGTTTCAAGTCGAGTGGAAAAATCGGCAAGCATGAGGTTTCTGGCCGGTTCTGCGAACAGGTACCAGGAAATCGCAAGGCCAAAAAGACACACGATTACCGGCAGCTTTTTACTTCGGGTTTTTTTGCCGCTGCCGGCCCAGGCCTTTTTGACATATGCATAGACTTCCCGCTCGGCTTTTCCACGTGCCAGAAAGGCATCAAGAAGTGCTTGCGCATCCATGTCCTGCGGGTTTTCACTCAGCCGGACAAAGATGTCTGCTGCTTCATCTATCAGCTTTTTGCGGTCTGAATCGGACAAGGCCATGGGGTTCCTGCAGATTGATAATGTCTTAAAACGATAACGATTGGGTGGGACGGATTTTCCGCACCATCATTCCATCAATCTGTAGGTGATGTGGGACAAGGCTTTCACAACATAGGCGTGAATTCGGGATGGAACCGTTTCCATGCGCTTTGCGATTTCAGTCAGGGTCAACCCGTCAATGCGGTTAAGCCGGAATGCTTTTGAGATTCTCGGGTCCAGTTCTTCAAGTGCCTTGACTATTCTCTTGATCTCGTCGCGTGCGATTACAATCCTTTCGGCATCACGATAATCATCGAATGCTTCCATGATCGATCCGATGATTTCGGATTCCGTCTTGCTGCGCCTGCGCCAGTCCAAAGCAAGGTTCTTGACGATCTTCCGGAAAATCGGTGTGGCCCGGTCTTCAGCATATCCGCGACCATTCCAGCGTAACCAGCTTTCCTGCACCAGTTCCTCGGCAACAGCGTGGCTGCCCACAATCCGCAGAGCTATTGCGATAAGACGTTCCCTGTCATCAATAAAGTTTTCCAGTCCGGGATCGTAGCGGCGCATGTTCATGCTCAAAACCATAATCGAAACAAGGTGTTGGCTTGCGCTTTTGCGCTGGCTGCATTTACCGTAAAATACAGTTTGAGAAGCATAAGTAAAGTAGCAATCAATGCTGCTTGCGTTTCAAAAGTATATGGGATTTTGAACCACGAAAAGCAATCACTCGGGTTTGGTTTTGGCCTTT
>JBCCYR010000461.1:0-2376 GCA_039189355.1 Pseudomonadota bacterium | reverse complement strand
TTTCAATGCTTTAGAGAGAGGTCAAGCCGGCAAAATGCGATGGTGGACCCGCAAGGAGTTAGTCCGAACCAATTCGATGATCTTTTCGCTGAATTGGAAAATTGGGAAGCAGTTTTGCGTGCTCTGCCTGATTTCGATGTGGATCAAGGACCGGAGGAAGATGATCCGCCCGACGTAAGCCCGTCCTGACCCACAATTCCATTCATTTTCAATCTCACCCGCCCTCGTACCGAGCGGCGGGTTTTCTTTTTCCAGGAAACCGGACCAACCATGCCAAACCCGCCCGACCACCGTCTCACTCTCCGGTTCAAACCGGACGAGTACGCGGTGTTGAAAGCGAAGGCCGGTGACAAGCCCCTCAGTACATTCGTTCGCGCGACGGTGCTGGAAACAGCAACAATCCGGCGAAAAAAGGCCAAAGCAGCACCTATCATTGACCACAAGGCGATTGCTCAAATTCTCGCGCTGCTTGGTCAGCATGAGCTTGTTCAGGCATTCAAGGATTCCGGGCGCGATACTGATAGCGGCGTAAAGCCCGCAGACGACGAAACGCGCTTGCTTCTAAAGGAGTGCCGCGACCTCCTGGCCGCCATCCATAACCTTCTTATGCGGGCGCTTCGCGTCGCTAAGCGATGATCCTGAAAGGAGCGCAGCGTGGCGGCGCAAAGAAATTGGCGATGCACCTGCTCAACACGGACGACAACGATTTTGTTGAAGTGCATGAGGTCAGCGGCTTCCTATCCGATGACGTGACGGGCGCGTTTAAGGAAGCCCAGGCAATCGCCAAAGGTACAAAATGCGATCAACCCTTTTTCTCAGTCGCCCTAAACCCTCCACAAGATGCCAGCGTTACCGTCGAGATGTTCGAGGTGGCGGTTGACCAGGTTGCCGAAATGAACGGTCTAACAGGCCAACCCCGCGTGATCGTCTTCCATGAAAAAGAAGGCCGGCGTCACGCGCATGCCGTTTGGTCGAGGATCGACGCGGAAACCATGACCGCAAAGAACCTCCCGCATTTCAAAAATCGGCTCCAATCTGTCAGCCGTGATTTGTTTTTAGAACATCAATGGAAAATACCGCTGGGGTTACGGGATCGGTCCCTTAGATCCCCAACCAATGTAACCCTGGCGGAATGGCAGGCCGCCAAACGGCGCGGCAAAAACGCTATCGATCAGAAGAAACTGATTCAGCAATGCTGGTCGATTAGCGATGGAAAGGCCGGTTTCCAAGCCGCCTTGCGGGATCATGGCTATATCCTCGCCAAGGGTAACAGGCGCGGTCATGTCGTCGTTTGTCACGATGGTGAAGTGTTAGCCGTGGCTCGCTCAACGGGTTTACGTGCCAAAGCTGTGCGAGAAAGACTGGGCGAGCCGGACAACTTGCCAAGCGTTGATGATGCAATGGCACAGCACACAAAGGACATTCGCGGTCAGTTCGTTCGTATGGCCGGGGCTCGCCAATGGGACGCTCACAGTGGTGATGTCATCCATACCCTTAAGGGGCATTCCGAAAAAGTCATTGATGCTGTGTTTTCGCCGGATGGCCGGCAGTTGCTCACGGCATCAGCCGACTATACTGCTCGAATTTGGGACGCTGACAATGGAGAACTAGTCCACGTTCTCGAGGGACACGAAGATGTAGTCACAAGGGCACTGTTCTCCCAAGATGGTAGCAAGGTTGTAACAGCGTCTGGTGACAGTTCAGCGCGCATATGGGACGCAAGGTCCGGTGAAACGAGTCATCTGTTAGAAGGCCATGATAATTGGGTTTTCCATGCTGAATTTTCACCGGATGGCGGCAAGGTGGTTACGGCATCTGCCGACCGCACTGCACGGATATGGGATATCAACCCCCCAAATATCGGTCATACGAAAAAATCTCATTCTAAAAGAACTGTTAATAACGCGTATAGCATCGGCTGCGCTTCATTTTCAAAAGATGGAAGAAAAGTTCTCACCGTATCTAGCAACGGCGCCGCCCAAATATGGGACGCGAGATCAGGTAATTTGAAGCATAGTTTGGAGGGGAGTGCTGATGTGATCTGCACTGCGGTACTCTCACAAAGCGGCAGCAAGGCCCTTACTGCGTCCGATGATAACACTGCACGACTATGGGATGCTACATCAGGTGATCTCATCCACACACTGAAGGGGCACGCCGATTTGATCATTACTGCGGCGGTATCGCAAGATGACAGCAAAGCACTTACCGCCTCCGATGATCACACCGCACGCATATGGAATACCAAGTCAGGTGACCTGATCCATACACTGAAGGGGCATACCGCATCACTCTGCAGCGCAGCATTCTCTCCAGATGGCACTAAAGTTCTTACTGCTTCTTGTGATTACACCGCTCGGCTATGGGATACAACGT